>JBATAT010000237.1:0-3426 GCA_049662005.1 Tepidiformaceae bacterium | reverse complement strand
TCGCAGCACCACCCGTGTCCTGGCCCCCGCCTTCTGAGCCGCGCCCGGGAGGAAGCGGTGCGGCTCGACCCCCCACATGTCAGTACCCCGCCAGCCATGGCGGGGTGGGCTCTCGGCCAGCACGGAGCGCCTCTCAGCAGGACGCGTAGCTGCCACTACCGCCCCTCTGAGCCACCCTCGGCAGGAAGCGGTGCGTTCCGCACCGTCAGTACCCCGCCAGACCCCTATGACCACCGGTCCCAGCGCATGATCTCCGCGGTCGGCTTTCGCGCTACCGGCCCGAAGTTCCCCATCGGGTATCCAACCGGGATCAGGCAAAACGGCAGGATGTCCTCGGGTAGCGAGAGCACCGCGCGGGCAGCCGCCCGGTCCGCAATCGCGAACGTGGTCGGAGTGGCCGCAAGTCCTAGCGCACGCGCGGCCAGGAGCAGGTTCTGCACTCCGGGCCAGATCGACCCGCCCGAACCGGCGCCGGCGGCGAACGTGTCGCGAACCGGCAGGCTCACCTGCAAGCATGCAATGACGAGAGCTGGTATCTCCGCGAAATGATCTGCCTGCCACTGAACCGCCTCCAGCATCCTCGCGCGTTTCGCCTCGGATTGGTGCGGCAGCGAGCCCGCGCGTTGCCCATTCGGGCCTACGTACGCTTCGAACACTTTGCGGTTCAGTTCGGCGAGCTTCTCCTTCTGGGATTTGTCGCGTACGACAATCCAGCGCCCGTTCTGCTGGTTCGAACCCGATGCGGCCTGGTTCGCCGCATCAATCAGCTTGACGAGCAACTCCTCCGGAACCGCGTCCGGCTTGATCCGGCGCATCGCGCGCGTACTGTACATAACATCAAAGATGCCCATCTGGTCAGACATGTGAAGACTCCTACTTTCGGTCGTTGAGTGCCTTCACTATACGAAGCGCGTTGCCGCCCGTGCGAACCGCGCGTTCGCGATTCCGCCGCTCCCCGTACACTCGAATGTGTGAAGCAAGAAATCCCCGGCCTCCAACTTGGCGAAAACTGGACCAGTTCGATAGCCGCTCTCGAAGGAATCCTCGAGTACCTTGGGAAACCGCTCCCGCGCCACGCGCTCATGGGCCTGACGGGCCATGCATGGCACACCTGCCTCGCCACGAAAGGCGAAGTAACCGCACTCCCTTCGGGCCCCGCCGACCTCGACTGGCAGTCAGCGGTCGAACGCTACGCTCGCACCGGCTATCGCTGGGAGCGCTTCGGCGCTCAACTCTCCCGCGAAGGCCCGTGGGATGAAACGCGCGATGCGGCCACCGAATGGGCGATGGCTCATCTCGACGCCGGGAGACCGCTCATCGGTTGGGACTTCCATCTCCACGAACACGCCATCGTCTATGGCTACGACACCGCACGCGCAGGATTTCTCGTGCACGATGTCCTTACACCCGAACTTGGGCCATTCGTGGGCTGGGATGTCTGGCCGACCGCCGCGATCGGCCGGATCGAGTTGTTCGCTCCAGTTGAGCCGGTCGAACCCGACCCGATTGAGTCCATCGGAGCAGCACTGGAAACCGCCCTCGAATGCTTCGAAGGCAAAGACGGCCCCGATGACGGACAGCCGCGTGGAACGGTTGCCATCGACTCCTGGGCGGATGCCCTCGATGGCGAAGTCGAAATCGACCGCGCCGGGAACGCCTACACCCTGGTCGTCCTCCAGGCGGCCCGAATGGACGGCGCGGCCTTCCTCCAGGACGTCGCCGAGTCCATCCCACCCCTCGCCGAGCCCCTGGCCATCGCCGCCTCCGCCATCAACGAACAGGTGAAAGCGCTCGCCCCACTGATCACGCTGTTCCCATTCCCATCCGGCGGCCACGGCAATGTGAACAATGCAGGGCTCCGCCGCGCAGCCGCGATGGCCCTCCGGCGTGCCGCAAGCCACGAGCGCGCCGCCGCCGAGGCGATTCGTACCGCACTTCAACTGTTCGCCGACTAATTCACGCGTCCCATCCGCCAGGCCAGCCATTGGTCCCCCTCCCGGCGGAAGGCCTCCCCATCGAAATCGAGGAGATCGCTGTACTCGATGCCTGAGGTCGCTGGTCAGCCAGTGTGCCCGGATGTGCCACTTGCCTGCCACGCGCCGGTCACGCCCTTGGACCCTTAGGGGAAAACTCCTATAGCCGACAACCTTGGAGAAATCCGGAACTTTACGAGGTTCGAGGCGTTGGAAACGCGGCCAGTCAGCACAGTCATGGCGATAGCTGCCTACCAGATGCCCGTCGCGAGGGACTTCCATCCGGGCATGGGTGGTCATGCGTTCATCTCGCCCCCCGCCGCGCCCGATTCCGTCGAGATCAGTGCCGAAGCGCGCAAGCGTGCATCGCAGGACCTCGAAAACCTGCGCCTCTGGGGCGAAGTGCGCTACGACTACCCCCACAACGATGACCCGGATTTCCCCTGGGAGGTCCAACACCAGCAGTGGACCGATCTCATCGCGAAGGTCTTCAGAAGCCCCCAGTCCGCCGAACAGGCCGACGACGCACAATCACCCTGAAGCGGTGTCGTGCCGCGATGGACGGTCGACCAGCACCGAACCATCCCGGCTAACGGTGACCGCTGTAGCCGACGTTCCCGAGAGCTGTGCAACCGCCTCCACCGCATCCTGGAATGTCGGGAAGATAATGCCGCGCGCTTCCGGCGCGTGAACCTCCCACCCCTCAGCCACCCTGTCCATCTTCAGGCCCAGTGGTTGTAGCACTGCCCGCCTCCTCATCCTCATCCCAACCTGGGTGCAGCGTAGCCTTTCGCGCGCCGCGATGCATTCTTTTCGAACCCTCTGCCGCCTTCTTCACCAAACGGCTCGCCGTGCGGCGAGGACCGCCATGACGAACGGCTATAGCGAGAGCTTCTTTGGCGGCATCGGAATAAACGAACTCGTGCGCGCAATGTAATCTGCGTACCCCTCACGTCGCCTTCGAAGCGACGCTTCGAGCAACGGAACGCCCGATACTCGCGTGAGCAGAACTGTCATGATGATCGGCGCGAAAATGACGACGGCATTCTCCGGACGCGACAGCGCGATGAGGAAGAGGCCCCACCAGAGGAGCGCGTTACCGAAGTAATTTGGGTGGCGCGTGTACTTCCAGAGGCCCCGATCCATCACGTGTCCGTGGTTCGCTGGATCTGCCTTGAACCGAGCGAGTTGGAAATCGCCAATCGCTTCGAACAGGAACCCTACGACCCAGACCGCCGCCCCGCCGTAATCGATCACCCCCAGGCTTTCCGGCATTCCGGAGAGCTGGGCCACCTGCACGGGCATCGAGACGAGCCACATCAACACGCCCTGGAACCCGAACACCGTCACCAACGAGATGATCGGGAACCGGGGACCCCAGCGCCGTCGCATCGCACGGTACCGGTAGTCCTCTTCCTTGCCTGCGTTTCGCCAGAACAGGTATCCGGTGAGC
>JBATAT010000236.1:0-1803 GCA_049662005.1 Tepidiformaceae bacterium | reverse complement strand
AAAATGGGGGTCAACCAGCCCGGTAGCCAGCCGGGCCAGATTCAGAAAATGGTGGAGACGCGGGAGAGTTGAACTCCCGGTCCAGCGAAGGTCGGCTCCGAATTGTCCTACAGGCTTTCCCACCGATGGGGGTCTCGCCGGGCTGCTGCGATGGTGGTCCTCACGCAACCTGGCCAGCCGATGAGTCTTTCGCGAACGCTATCGGCGTGAGTTCGCGGCATCCTGGCTTTTGCGATGCCCCTTCCCGACGCTACCAGGCCGGGCTTCGGGAGGGACAGCCTCTACTGTGGTTTAAGCAGCGAGTGCGAGTTGGCGATTATTGCCATTTGTTTTTGGCCGCCTGATTTACGAGGGTGACGCCCAACCTCGGCCTGCTATCCGGATACTTGGCTCCCTGTCGAATCCCTTCGTCCCCATGAGATACGCCCATTATAGCACGGGTGTTCGAGATTTTGGGCGGCGGATTTCGGTTCACGCACCCCGCCGTAAGGCCCGTTGCATGTCCATCTTTTGGTCCTGCTGCTTCAGCTTCTCACGCTTGTCATAATGATGTAAGCCGCGTCCTACCCCGAGCTCGACTTTCGCCCGGCCTCGCTTGAAATACATGGACAGCGGGATGAGGGTGAGGCCTTTTCCGGCCATCATCTCGTCGATCTTGCGAATCTCTTTCTTATGGAGCAGGAGCTTCCGGTCCCGAGTCGGGTCGTGTCCCGAGTAGCCGGCGCTGGCGTACGGCGCGATGTGCGCGTCCTGGAGCCAGACCTCGCCATTCTTGATACGTGCATAGGCGCCCTGGAGCTGGACCCGGTGCTCGCGCACGGACTTGATTTCGGAGCCGGTCAACGCGATGCCTGCCTCGAACTTGGCGAGGAATTCGTAGTCGTGCCGTGCACGGCGGTTCTGGGCGATTGTTGAATCTGCCATTGCTCTCGTTCGCACGAAAACGGCCCCGCGATTTCGACGGGGCCGATTCGGTGTTGGTTCCAGTGTAGCGCGAGGGCTACTTGCCGTGGAGAAGGTCGATCGCCTTGAACACCTGGATGTCGCCCTTGTCGATGTACTCGTCGTAGGTCATCGGGAGTTCGATGTCCGGTTTCACACCGACACCCTCGATCTGGTCGCCGTTCGGGGTGAGCCAGCGGCCGACCGAGAGGTAGAGTGCACCGCAGCCGGAAGGGTCGCCGCAGTTCTTCAGCGGCTGGAGCTGGTTCACGGTGCCCTTGCCGAAGCTGCGGACGCCGACGATCTGGGCGCGCCCGTTGTCGCGAAGCGCTGCCGAAAGAACCTCCGCGCCGCTGGCGCTGCCGCCGTCGATGAGGATGACGATGGGGAGCTTCGTCGCGAGACCACCCTGCTTCGCTGACCACGACTTCTTGTTTCCGTCGGCGTCCACCTCGGAGATGATCGTTCCGCCATCGAGGAACTCATCGGCGACATCCACGGTCGCCTGGAGGAGGCCGCCGGGGTTGCCGCGGAGGTCGAGAATGAGGCCAACGTAGCCCTTGTCCTGGACGTCTTTCAGCTTCGTACGCAGTTCTGAGATGGTGCGGTCATGGAATTGCGTGATGTTCACATAACCGATGTCGGTAACCTTCGCCCCGTCGCGGTCGACGAGGTCCGTGCCGCTTTCACCGGGAATAATTTCGAGCTTTGGCTCGGTATAGACGCTTTCGATCGGGATGTTGCCGCGCGTGATCGTGAGTGTTTCCTTCGTCCCGTCCGTGTGCTGGACTTCGAGGACCACCTGGCTGCCCTGTTGTCCTCGAATGCGCTCGACGGCCATGCCGGAGGTCCAGCCCTCGA
>JBATAT010000235.1:0-1522 GCA_049662005.1 Tepidiformaceae bacterium | reverse complement strand
TCGCGAAGTCGCGCTTGCGCCGGTATTCGGAGAGCGAGTCGCCGGGCACGGCGGGTTAGCGGGCGCCTGCCGGCGTCTTCTTCCGGGATTTCGGCGCTGGCTTCGGCTCCTCGGCAACGGGTTCGGGCACGGGTTCGCCGCCAGCCTTGCGTTTCTTCGCAGCCTCGACGCTGGCTTTAAGGGCCGCCATGAGGTCGACCGCCGGGGCAGCGGCGGCAGGCTGGTCGGGCGCGACGTATTCGTGGCCGTCGAGCTTCGCCTCGATGATCGCCATAAGCGATTCGCGGTACTCGTCCTTGTACTGGGTCGGGTCGAACGGCTCCTGGAGCAGGTCGATGAGCGCGTAGGCGACCTTCATCTCGGCTTCGGAGACCTTGACGTCGGGCGCTTCAGCGTCCGGCGGCTTGATCTCGTCGGCGTAGAACAGCGTTTCGAGCATGAGCGAGCCGTTGCGTGGCCGAAGCGAGCAGAGGCGCTCCTTCGTCCGGATGGCGATCTTGCCGACGGCGTTCAGATGCTTCTCTTCGAGTGCCTTCACGAGGAGCGCAAAGGGCTTCTTGCCCATTTCGTCGGGTTCGACGTGATAGCTCTTTTCGTAGAACACCGGGTCGATCTCTCTGGCGTCGACGAATGCACTGAGTTCGATGGTGTGCTTGCTGGGGACCGGCAGTTTATCCAGGTCGGCTTCGTCGACCAGGACGTAGTGGTCCTTGGCGTACTCGTACCCTCTGACGATTTCGTCGGGTTCGAGGTCCTTGCCATCGGCGGCACAACGCTTCACAAGCCGGATCGGGCTGTTGTCTTCGACATGAAGCTGGCGGAACGAAACGTCCTGGCTTTCGGTCGCGGTGAAGAGCTTGATGGGGATGGTGACCATCCCGAAGCTGATGGTGCCTCTCCAGAGAGCACGAGCCATGTGGGCCTCCGACGGCGCGGGGAGCGCGGCATACCGGCCGAAGCCGGTGGATCACTCTACCATAATGTTGGAAGTGGATATGAAGATGAAAGGTGGGGGGCGTTCCGAGTTGCGAGTGCCGAGTTCTGAGTTCCGAGTTGGATGAGCTGGGGCTCCTACTATGCGAGTTGAGTGCAGCACGAGCCTCGAGAGTTGGTTCGTAATTGTTCGACTATTTCCGTCAGCCGCTGGAGAACCATCCCATCGGAAAGATTGCTCTCGAGGCGGGCCATCAGTTGAGTGCCTCAACCCCGGCGGCGCTGGGCCAGGTTCCGAACGCCTCCCATTTAGCCAGTTCAAACCAACGTTCTCGGCAGCTTGCTGGGCGGGAAACTTGGTGGGCCCACCGGGATTCGAACCCAGGACCAACCGGTTATGAGCCGGCCGCTCTCACCGCTGAGCTATGGGCCCCACCGAGGACGAGTATAGCCTTCGGCGCGGTTGGCCGTTGGCGTCGAGTGTCCGCCAGATCAGCGATCAGCCAGGGCCAATGGCCAACAGCGAACAAGCCAACAGCGGACGAGGCCGGGATTGCTCCCGGCCTCGTGTTCATTCCAATTACTGGGG
>JBATAT010000234.1:0-2832 GCA_049662005.1 Tepidiformaceae bacterium | reverse complement strand
GGCCGTTGGGCGGTGCCTGTTGAGTTCGCTGATCGTTCGGCGGCGGATGGCAGCGCGTCGCGAACGGCGCGGCGCCGGGGCGCGACCCTTCCTCATCGCGATCGTGGGGCTCCTCGCCTTTGGCGCCGCCATGGCGGCAGCTGGTTTCGGCGCGCTCTTCGCCATTTACAACTCCTACGCCCACGACTACGTGCCGATCGAGGAGAAGCTCCAGCAACGAAGCGTCGGACTGACCACCGTGTACGACCGCGGCGGTCCGGTTTCCGGTGTGGAACTGGGCAGCCTGACGAACCCGGATGCCCAGCTACTCCAGCCCGTCCCGCTCGACCAGATCTCGCCTTATCTCGTGAATGCGACGGTCTCGACCGAGGACAACTCGTTCTGGGATAACCCGGGGGTCAACTTCACCGGGCTGGCCCGGGCCGCGTATGAAAACTATGTGCTCAATTCGTTCGGTTCCGGCACGGGTGGATCATCCATCACCCAGCAGCTGATCAAGAACGTCTACATCTGTCCCAACATCTCCACAAGCGAAGACCCCACCCGCTGCGTAACGGCCGAACGCACGCTCGACCGAAAGCTGCGCGAAATCGTCTATGCGGTGGAGTTGACGCGGGACTACACGAAGGAAGAGATCCTCGCCTGGTACCTCAACCAGATCTCCTATGCAGACCGCTACATTGGGATTGAGGCGGCTGCGCAGGGCTACTTCCACAAGCCGGCGAAGGATCTCACGCTCGGCGAGGCGGCGCTCCTGGCTGGCGTCCCGCAGTTCCCAACCCTCTACCACCCCCGCTACAACTGCCTGAAGAACGAGGATGGCACCTGCACTGTCGACCTCCTCGGCCGGTCGACGGTCGCCGGTGAAGCCAAGAAGCGCCAGGAAGACGTCCTCGATCTCATGGTCGAACACGGACGAACGACGGCCGACGAAGCTGCCGCGGCCAAGGCCGAAACCATCCTTGTGTACCAGGCATCGAGCCAGCTCAAGGCCGAAGCCTGGATCGATAACCAGGTCGAACCCCGCCTCGTACGCATGTGCGAAGGCGGCGTGCTGCCCATGCCAAAGGGAGTCGACGACTGCTATACGTGGGTTCACTCGGCCGGCTACCAGGTGACCTCCACGCTCGACTACGAGGCGACGGAACTCGCCCGGCAAAAATCGAACGAATGGGTCGATGCCGGCCTCGCGAACGGCTGTGAATGCCACAACGCTGCCGTCGTGACGATTGAACCGACGACCGGTGAGATCATTGTCTATTCGCCGAACGTCGACCCGACGTACCGTTCCGACCGGCGGGTTGCCGGCGATATCGACCAGCTCACGGAGATTAACCAGCCAGGCTCTTCGTTCAAGCCCGCGGTCTACCTGAACTGGTTCGATACGCAGAACAAGGTGCCGATGAGCGTCTTCTGGGACACGAGCCCGCTCCTGGTGGAAGGAGCCGAGATCACCAACCCGCGGAACGACGGCCTCCGCTCCGAGGGCCTCATCTCTGCGAGAGCGGGCATGGGTGGTTCGCAGAACGTCCCCGCCTTCCGGGCAGCGACCGAGGGTGGCGTCGACAACGTTATCGAAACAGCGAAGAAGCTCGGCATCACCACGCTCGAACAGCACTTCGACCCAACCTTCAGCAACCACCAGGCGGTAACCTACGGCGCCTCGATTGCGACCGGTGGCGCAAATATCAAGGCCGTCGATATGGCCTTCATGGATGCGACCATCGCCAACATGGGCAAGATGGTGGGCACGCCGAGCTATGCCAAGTACGTCGACCTGAAGGACCTCAAAGATACAGCGAACACCACCGGCGCCGCCTACGACACCGCAATCAAGCAAAGCATTGAGTTCCAGCGCGGGAATATCCGCCTGAAAGGCACCCGCGAACTGGATCCCGTGGTCGTGCTGGAAGTCCGGGATAACAACGGTGAGATTGTTTACCGCGAGCCAGATCAGCGCGCCTCGGTTCAGAAGATCGACGCCGGCTCCGTCTGGCTCCTGCACTCCATCATGTCCGATTGCACCGCCCGGTTCATCATCTGGGGCTGTGGCGGTTCAAACGCCGACCTTGGCCTCGATTTCTACGCTGGTGGCGTCAAGATCCCATCGGGCGTGAAGACTGGTACCCAGCAGGGCCCACTCTCGGCGCGCGACACACTCGAGACGTGGATGACCGGGTATTCGCGCCACGCAGCAACGGCGGTCTGGGTCGGCAACGCCAATAACGACCTGGTGAACGACCGCCAGTTCGCAAGCGCGAACGCAACCGTGCGACTGTGGAAGACCTGGATGGGTCAGTACCACGAACTCTTGGCGTCACGCGGTGTGACGGACATTGCCGAAGGCTTCGATGACATAAGGCCCCCGAACGTCGCCCTTCAATCCTTCCAGAGTCCAACGACCGACCGCCAGTACGGCCCGAATTTCGGCTATTGCAATCAGTTCGTGCAAGCATGGGTGCGCACGGATGTCACCTACGCGTCGCAGTGCGAAGAACGTGAGATCGACAGTCGAAACGGCCTGCTCGCGACCGCCGACACCCCGGCAGCGTTCCGCGAGGTGAAAAAGTTCGTGAAGTTGCCGAGCTTCAAGCCGGATGCCGCCATCGAGTTGGCCAGGGCGCGAGGCATTCCTATCGCCCCAACGGAAAAGAGCAATGGAGAGGCGGCACTGTCGATTTCCAACCTGCAGAACGGCCGCACCATCAGCACGACCTTCCAGGTGACGGGCACCGTAAACATCCCGAACGTCAAGAACTGGACGCTCGAAATCGGCGAAACCGCGAACCCCACCGAGTGGAAAACCATCGGCAGTGGCACGTCTCCGGTCAC
>JBATAT010000233.1:0-3892 GCA_049662005.1 Tepidiformaceae bacterium | reverse complement strand
GATTGACCGGCTGTTCGACCGCCCTCACGCATGGAACAACCGGTCCATGTAGTTCGCGGCCTGTTCCTGGGCGCCCTCGAGGACGTGCGCATCGATGCGGAGCGTCGTACTCACGTCGGCATGGCCCAGCATTTCCGAGACAACCTTCACAGCCACCCCTCGGCCAACAGAAGAGCCGCGGCAGAGTGCCACAACTCATAAATCCTCATCTCGAGCACGCCTGGTTTGCAAGCAACTTCGGGGGCCTGTGTGAATGACACCCGGGAATCGGAGAAGCCAGCCTCACCCGGCAAGCTCTGAAGTCCATGAACGACCTCGACAGGGCCATCCGCGCGATCGACGACTATGCCGGGCCCGCGGGCGACCTCGCTGGAGTTGCAGGCTCGGTTGCGATCCCGTTGTGGATGCTCGTGGAACTTCGACGCGCCCTCGACGCGCATTCTCGCCGGTGCAGCGGAAATGTCGCGACCGCTGTCTCACTCTGGAACTCTTCGAGGGCACCCGAATGGGACTAAACGGAAACCGCTTCAAACTCGGCGAGCACTCGAAACCATGCCCGAAATGCCAGGGTTATCCGCCACTGAAGAACGTGCGCGGCCGGTTGGTGCCGCAGTGTGAGGCGTGCGGGGGTGCCGGATCGATTCCACGCCCGAGGTCATCCGACATTCGCCCGGCTGCTCACGCGGTTTTCACTCTCGCCTAAGCCCGGAAGAGGCCCGTTAGGCCTTCTCCACCCAGGTTTCCGAGAACGCGAGAAACGATGAGCTTCCGGGGGTGCCGTTGGGGTTCGTGCGGGTGCGGACCTCGCCTTCGACCTTGTGGTTGTTGATGGTGACCGAGGCCGAGTTGCACGGGCAGATGACGGTCATCAGGTCCCACTTCGTGCCTCCGAGTTCGTAGTCCTGGCGGAGCACCTGCTGGTGCTCGACGACGTCCCACCAGACCAGTTCGACAACCCCGGCGCCATGATTGGCGACCACGCGGTGGTACCAGCGGCTGTCAGACTCCTGGAAGAAGCGCGCGAAGGTCGGCTCCATGGTCGCGAAACCGAGGTCCGTGAAGCCACCGAAGTGCTGCGTGAAGCGTTCCGCGACGAGCTTCGCCACGCCCGGGTTGTCCGTGTAGATCGCGTGAGGAGCGAGGTCACCGAGTCCGGAACCGGTGGGGTCCACCCAGATGAGCATGGCGTTGCCCTCGCCATCTTCGGAGTAGACGCAGCGCCAGTAGCTGACGGCGGCGACGCGGTCCTCGGTGCCGGGCTTGAAGAGGGTGAGGCCGGGGTTCTCCCCAGAGAAAACGACGGGCATGTGATTACTTCCTTTGTTGCGATGAACGGCCGACGCGGTGTGGTACTTCACTGACTATGCCAGTCCGCGCGGGCACGTCAACCGGCCGCTGCCGCTCCCGAACGGCGGCGATTGCGCTCGCCCGAACGATTTTCCCGCTCGACACCGCTGAACTCCGCTGGTTGGCCGAGAAATCGAACCTCTGAACGTTCGTCGTTGACTCCGTCTTGTGGCGCTCGCGTAAACTCCGACTATCTGTGCCCGATGAACGGGCGCACGGAGGTTCGGTTATGGGTTTCGCGCTTTCGAAGATGCAACTGACGAGCACGGCATTCGAGCAGGGTGGCCGTATTCCGGCCAAATACACGGGGGAAGGCGAAGATGTGTCCCCTGCACTCGCCTGGAGCGACGCGCCGGACGGTACGCGCTCATTCGCCGTGGTCTGCCACGACCCGGACGCCCCACTGGTTTCGAAGGGCACCTACGGATACGTCCACTGGGTGCTCTACAACATTCCAGCGACGGTTTCGTACCTTGCCGAGGGAACAAAAGAGCACACCAACGGGACCTCGGATTTCGGCAAGCAGGCGTATGGCGGGCCGATGCCGCCGAATGGCCATGGGACGCACAACTACTACTTCTGGGTGTTCGCGCTCAGCCAGGAGCTAAACCTGGAGCCTGGCCTCACGCTCTGGCAACTGCTGGAGCAGATCGAACCCCACACAATTGGTATGAACCGGCTCGTCGGGACGTACTCTCGCGCATAATTCGGTCTGACGCTCCACGCCGTAGCGAGGAGTTTACGGCACGGGCTGGCCCACTCCGTCGAACCATTCGCCAAACGAACAGGGCCGCCAATTTCGTGGCGACCCTGTCTGTGTTGCGCTACCGGAAGCGGAGGGCTACCAGCCCATCACCGCCTTGACTTCGAGGTATTCCTCGAGGCCCCAGGTACCGAATTCCCGCCCGTTGCCGGACTGCTTGTAGCCACCGAACGGCGCGGGCTCGTTGCTGCCGCGCCCTTCGTTGATGTGGATCTGGCCGGCACGAATGCGCCTCGCGACGCGACGCGCACGGTCGTGGTCGCCCGACCAGACACGGCCGGCGAGGCCGTAGATGGTGTCGTTAGCAATTTCGACCGCTTCTTCCTCCGTGTCGTACGGGATGATCGAAAGCACTGGCCCGAAGATCTCGTCGCGGGCAATTGTCATATCGCTGGTGACGTTCGAGAACACCGTCGGGCGGGTGAAGTACCCCTTCTCGATACCCTCAGGCCGCCCGGTGCCACCGGTGACGAGCTTCGCCCCTTCGTCGATACCGACCTGGATGAGGTCCTGCACCTTGTCGTACTGCGCGGCGTGCACGATTGGGCCGTGCGTCGATGTCTCATCGAACGGGTCACCCATCTTGCAGGCTTCCGCCGCAGCCTTGGCGAGCACTTCAACTTCCGGGAGCTTTGCGCGCGGCACAATCATTCGCGTCGGCGCCGAGCACGTTTGGCCGGAGTTCGCGTAGCAGCCCATCACCCCGGCCGGGATTGCCTTCGTCAGGTCGGCATCGTCGAGGATGATGTTCGGGGACTTGCCGCCGAGCTCCTGCGTGACACGCTTGACCGTCTGAGCGCCGAGTTCAGCAACACGCTTACCGGCACGAGTCGAGCCAGTGAAGGAGACCATGTCGACGTCTGGATGCGAGGCGATCGCCTCACCGACAACAGGGCCGTTACCGTTGACAAGGTTGAACACACCAGCCGGCAGGCCAGCTTCATGGATGATCTCGGCGAGGATGTACGCATTGAGCGGCGCCATTTCGCTGGGCTTCAGCACCATCGTGCAGCCCGCAGCCAGCGCAGGAGCAACCTTGCCGGCGATCTGGTGGAGCGGATAGTTCCAGGGCGTGATGAAGCCGCAGACTCCGATCGGTTCGCGAAGGATGCGCGTGGCGCCATCACCGCTTTCGAATGCGTAGTCGCGCACGATTGTGGCGTAACTCTTGAAGGTGCGCTGTGGCAAGCCCACCTGGATCATGCGTGCCGCTTTCAGTGGCATCCCCATCTCACGCGAGAGCGTTTCGGCAATCTCATCGGCGCGTGCTTCCAGCCCGGCCGCTATCTTCTCGATGTAGACCGCGCGCTCCTCGGTGGTGGTCTGGCTCCAGGCCGGGAACGCTGCCTTCGCGGCGGCCACTGCCGCATTCGCATCTTCGACGGTGCCCAGTGGCAACGTCACGATGGTTTCTTCGGTAGCCGGGTTGACGATCTCGATGGTGTCGGAGCCGGCTGGCTTCGCCCACGTCCCATTGATGTAGAACTTGTCGTATGGCATTCGGGTTGGTACCTTCCTTCGCTTCTGTCTCGGCGGAATTCTTCACTCTCTACTCTAGTCCACTGCATACTTTTTTACTAACTAATCGGCCAGCGCGTATGGCGCGGGCGCACCGAAAGACACCCGTCATGGCTTGGAGCGATCTAGCGGCAAAATTGACCCTTGTCCGGGCCGCGAGAATAGGAACGTCTCGGTCTTATGTCGGGCGGGGGAGCCCTATCCCGCCACCACAGGGTCACCTAACACGACTGACCCCTCGACCAATACCGAGCAGTACATTCC
>JBATAT010000232.1:0-13633 GCA_049662005.1 Tepidiformaceae bacterium | reverse complement strand
CGTGCCGGGTTCGTCGAGCAGAGCCGGAATGCCGTCGAAAGGTTGATTCCGAGGAACCGCATCGCGTTGCGAAGGTGTTGGTCCAGCGTCTCCACACTGCCCACGATGGTGCCGTCGGCCTTCGCCGCCTTTCCCCCCGAAACGGTCACCTCTTCGCCCGCGAAGCTGCCCGTTTCGACCTGCATCCCGGCGAGATGCAGGTTATCGGTCACGATGACCGTCCGGTGTGGCCCGAGGATGCGGTAGGCCATCAGCAACGGCCCCGGGGCGACGTGGGCGCCATCGCAGATCAGCTCGCAGGTCACCTGGTCTTCGAGCAGTGCCGCCACGATCGGCCCGCCCTCGCGTTGATGCACCGGCCGCATCGCATTGAAAAGATGCGTGACATGCCGAACCCCGGAATCGAAACCCGCGCGGCACTGCGCCGAAGTCGCGTCGGTGTGCCCCATCGCTGGTATCGCGCCACTCGAAGCAATCGCGACCGCCAGCTCGCGAGCCAGCGCCAATTCGGGCGCCAGCGTTACCTGCCGGATGTGGCCGCCGGCGGCTTCCTGGAAACGGAGGAACTCCTCACGCACCGGCGCTCGCAACATCTCCTCAGGAAACGCCCCGTGCCGGGCAGGGTTGATAAACGGCCCTTCCATATGGAACCCCAGCACTTCCGCCCCAACCGTGGCGTGCACCGTCACACGGAGGGCATTGAACATAAGCTCGGTGTCGTTCGCATCGCGCCCCACGGTGCTCACGAGGAAGGACGTCACACCGTTTCGTGGCGCCCACGCAGCGTAGTCCCGGATGCGCTGCGCATCGTGCGTGAAGAACGAGTGCCCACCGCCACCATGGACGTGAACATCGATCAGCCCCGGGCCAATCGTCAGCCCGGCGACATTGATGACTTCTGCATCTTCCGCATTCAGGCCATTCCCAATGGCGATGATTTTCCCGCCCTGGCAGAGAATATCGGCCCGCGACGGGCCGGATGGCAGGGCAAGCACTCCGTTGCGCAGGATGATTGGTCGCGTCATGCGGCTTTACGTGCTCCTTGACTGTGGGTGACACCCGATTCTACGGTTGCCAAAATTCTCCGGCCGGGCGCCCATGAGCTTACGCATCTCTCGCCGGACTCGCGGGGTGGCCGCCATTATTGGCGCCACGCTGGGGGCCGTCTACCTGTCGCTGCTCTCGTACCAGCAGGTCGATGGCTACCTTTTTCCCGGGAACGAACTCGAATTCCCCGTGGTCACCGCTCCGATTCCGCTGACAAATATCTCGGTCGATGTCTCCCTCCCTGGCGTCTCCACTGCCGCGCCCGAACCCTGGCGCCCGTCCGACCGCATGAACATTCTCGTGCTCGGCCTCGATCGCCGGCCATGGGAACCGGTCGATGCGTCGTATCGGGCCGACACCATGTTTGTCGCCAGTATCGATAAGCACGCCGGGCGGTTGCAGCTCCTGGCCATCCCCCGCGATACCTGGGCCGATATCCCCTATGGCGACAAGCCCGGTGTCTGGGCACAAAACAAGATCAACGCGGCCTACAGCTATGGACAGTTCTACAAATACCCCGGTGGCGGCCCCGCAGCCACCGTCGCCGCCGTCGAAAAGAACTTCAGCATCGACATCGATCACTTCGTCGTCATCGATTGGGTCGGCTTCGTCGAACTCATCGATGCCATCGGCGGTATCGACGTCAACGTCCCCGAGGACATCTCCGATTTCGTGAACGACGAACTCGACCCCTTCTCGGATAGGACCGTCAAAGCCGGGCCGCAGCATATGGACGGGCCCCAGGCGCTGGGCTATTCACGTGTCCGCGTCGATGGCGACCTCAAGCGCATTGAGCGCCAGCAACTCGTCATCCAGTCGGTCGCCAATAAATCGGTCAGCCTCGGCTATGTGGCCAAAATCCCGGAGCTCTGGGAGGCCTATCGCCACGCATTCCGCACCGACGTCGACACCGCCCTTGTCCCCGGTCTCGCCCTCCTCGCCAAGCAAATGGACTTTGCCAACATCGAATCGTTCTCGTTGGGGCCAGCCCTGTACGGGGGCATCTCCGAGGACGGCCAACTCATCCTGTTGCGCAACGACGACAAGGTCTATGACATCATCGACCGGTTCTTCGCCGACCCTCAAACACGCGACGAAGACCCCTCGATCGTCATCCAGTTCGCTCCGGGCGAGGAGGCCGCCGCCAAAGCGGCCGAACAACACCTCATTGCCTACGGTGTTCCGCCCGCATTCCTGAAGTCAGCCAAATCCGACAGCGCCGGCCCGCCCGGCATCTTCGATGTGACCGGCAAAAGCTACACATCACAGAAGCTCAAAGAACTCTTTGGCCTTCAACTGCTGAATCCCGAAGGGACTCTCCCTGCTGGCGCGGATGTTGTCGTCCGCCTGGCTCCAGAGACCGAAATGGTCTCGCCCTGATCGACCTGCGGCTCACGGCTATTCGACCGTTATCGTCGCCTTCATTTGTGGGTGGAAGTCGCACGTGATTTTGTAGACGCCCGGCCCCGGCGGTGTCCACTGGAAGACGTCGTCATGCTTCATCGTCCCCGATTCGTTGTCACCGTCGATCGTCACGGTATGAATCGCGGATTCACTGTTCTTGAAATAGATTTCCTCGCCGGTTGGAACAACGATTGCCTTCGGCTTGAACTTCAGGCTGTCCTGGTCCACGAACGGCGATCCATCGGGCACGCCTTCGACACCGGTCGCAAGGGCCACCGCATCTCCACCGGAGTCATCGCTATCGCCGCCGCAAGCAGCCCCAAACAACATCGCCCCGAAAAGCGTGGCAACAGAAATCGCAGGCAAGAGCCTGGTTGAAAGACGCATCGAAAGTCCTCCGCTGACGTTGTCCTTCCAGTGTCCCCGGTGTGAGTAGCCGTCGCCAAGTGCGGCCGCCGGTTTCGGTGAAGATTCGATTCAGCGCACGTGCGCCGTCTATCGGTCGACGTCGAAGGCCCCCGGTTTCCCGGGGGCCTTCAGAACAAGAGAGGCGGGGTGCGCGACTCTTAAACGGCACGCTTATTTTGCGGCGGGCTCCTCATCGAAGAGCGGCTCGTCGCCCATCGTCTTCCAGAATTGCCAGAAGAACGCGACAATCAGCGCGCCGACCGACGGCCCGACGATGTAGACCCAGAAGTCCTTGAATTCGCCCGTCGCGAGCGCAGGCCCGAACGAGCGGGCCGGGTTCACCGACGCGCCTGTAAACGGAACCGCGATGAAGTGGATTGCCATGACTGCGAGGCCAATCGCGATCGGAGCGTTGATCCCCCAGCCCTTCTTGCTTACCGCCGTGTTGTAAATCACGAGGATCAGGAAAGCGGTGCAGATGATTTCGAGCCCGAGCCCTTCGAGCTTGGTCATCTGGGGGTTAATGGAATGAAGGCCGAGGTTCCCTCCGGCATCGCCCTCAAGTGCTTTCGGCATGACCAGTTTGAGCAAGAGCGAAGCGACCGCCGCGCCAGCGAACTGGGCGACCATATAGGCCACGCCAAGTGCCGGCTTAATGTTCTTGGTGACAATCATCGCCAGCGAAACGGCGGGGTTGATGTGCCCACCGCTGATGTTCGCCGTCCAGGCCACCGCAATCAGGATGCCGAGGCCGTGCGCGATCGCGATCGAGACGAGGAACGCGTCCCCGCCGACCGCGCCCACCGCCGCCACAACAGCTCCGGTGCCGAGGAAGACGAAGAACATCGTCCCGAGGAATTCAGCAAGCACCGCCTGCTGATCGTTCTTGGTGAAGCTATCCACGTGTTGTCCTGGCCCCTTCCCGGATCCGCAAGAGGATCCGAGTGGAATCTAGGAGGGAAATGATAACGTTGTCAAGCGTTTTAGCGTTTGAGAGTTGACCAACCATGGATTCGGTGGCTCAATTCCCCCTGTGAACGCCAACCCGCTCCCGCTGCAACTCTGCATCCGCTGCGGCGATCTCCTCGCCGATATCAAAGGCTCACGCCTCGCCGTGTGCCGCACCTGCGGCTACAAAGACGACTGCTGTTAGTTGCCGCTCACCGTCCGCGGGCTGTCATTGCCTTCGGAACTCCAGGATCTAACACCGCGCCCCTGATGATCGACCGCACTACGCAGCGCGGTGGGTATCGAGCGCCGCGATCTGTTCGCGCAGGCGGCGAATGCGCTTCAGCCGCGAGCTGTTCACCACTGGACTGGCATCGTCGAGGAACACCGGGCCGGCGCATCGCACGCAATGGACTAGCTCATCTGGATCATCGTCCGCGGTAAGGTCCCGTCCGCGCAGGCCAGAAATAGTTAGGAGTGCACCCTTGCGACCCACCCATTGGCCGTTTTCGAAGCCGCAATGCAGGCATTTAACCTGTCCGATTACCAGCATGGCCCTGTCCTCCTGACGGAAGCAGTATGGCTGCCATTGATCTCTGCGAAGGATCAGGGAACTCCCCCGGACGATGCCCGTGTCTCCCGCGATCCCACCCCAAATTCCGGTGGCTTACCACTCGCTTACTGCTATATACGTCAGCGTAGCGCTCACCGTTCAGTAGATACGGGAAAGATGACCGGGGCCATCGAACCGGACCCCTCGCCTCAGTCCCGGGCGTAGCCGCCCGAACGCAGCCTTCGCCAGACTTCGCCGCTCGCCGAATAGCGTTCCATCAGGAACGGATACACCTCGGGGATCTTGAACAGGACCTCCATGCAGAGCTGCGAGAGATAGCGATCCAGCACAATCGGCTGCTCGTCGGGTTCCACAAGGTCCAGCACCAACCCCGCTTCGAACCCACCAGGCGCGGCCGGCATTCCCGAGACCGGCGCCGTTACCAGGCCCTTTTCCTCGAGTCCGGCAATCGTCGATCTCAGCCGTGCCCGGAACGCCGCCGTCACTCGCTCGCCGTCCGGCCCGAGGTAGGCATCGCGGTCGGCCTCTTGCATCCCCGCGATGACAGCGGTCACGTGGTCGACCCGGAAGGTGTCGCTTCCTGCGGCCTTCGCGGGTGGTAACCCCACTGAGAGCACACCGAGCAATGTCCGTTCGAGCACGTCGAGGTCTTCCGGTTGGTACACCATCGTCGATCAGCGTACGTCGACTCCACGCTTCACTCACCCCTGGATCATCCTTTTCGCTCGGTCCGATTTGGCAGGTGTCCGGCGGTGCACCCTGCGGCTCATGTCAGTAGCCCGCCAGCGATGGCGGGGTGCAGGGTCGATTCGCACGCGCCGCATCGGCTTCCGCCGCTCAGTCGGTACCCCGGCAGCCGCGCCGGTTCGCGCGCACGGCTCTGCGTCCCGCCAGCCTGACCAGTTGCCTCGCCCCGGCTACGGCCACAACAGCGGCAGCAGTGTCTCCAGCGCTTCCCCCACCCGCGGCCCCGGCGCCCGCAGGAACAGTCCCGTGTCGAGTTCGTACACACGCCCGTTCCGGACCGCTGCACTGCCAGCCCACGCCGGACTTGCCTTGACCTCCTCGGCCAAACCGCCCGTACCGGACGACAAAACCAGCACTACATCCGGCGCGAGAGTCGCCGCCTGCCCGACATCCACCACGCCGTACCCCGCGATAGGTCCACTGTCGTCAGCCGTCGCGAACACATTCGTCCCCCCGAGGGTGTGCACGAGGTCGCCAAGGTAGCTCGCGTCGCCACCTGCGAACACGTCCCGGCCTCCCCCGGTCAGGATCAATACTTTCGGCGCCGTCGTCGTCGCGCCTTTTGCTTTCGCCGCGGCAATGACATCGCCGGCGTTTTGTTTCAGCGCATTAACCGCATCGGTTGCTTTTGCATCCCGGCCGGTGGCCTCGCCCAGCGCCATCAGCGCTGTCAGCACTTCCGCGTAACTGTTCGCCTTCACCACGAACACCGGCAGAGCGAACCGGTCGAAGTCCCGCGTCCGGCCCGAGTGGTAGGCGGCGTCCGCGATCACCAGGTCCGGGTCGAGTGCCGCGATCGCGTTGAAGTCTGGCGAGATCGTGCTCCCCGTCACCTTCGCCCCCGGCCCCGCGGGTTCCGGGGTGTCACTCGTCCGCCCAATGACCTCCAACCCCAGGGCCCCAGCGAAGTCCGCCGCACTCGGGCTTAGCGCCACCACCGTTTGCACGTCGTCATTCACGAGGATTGAGCGCCCGATCATGTCGACGACCGTCCGCGAACCCGTGGTGCGTGATGCCGTCACTTCGGGTGTCGGCGATGGCCGTTCAGGAACGGGTTCCTTCGCTTCGCCGCAGGCCACCGCAGCCAGCACCGCAAGCATTGAGGCCGCAACAAGCGCCCGGATCCTCACCGCAACCGCTCGAGCCGTTCTTCGATACCTTTCGAAAGCAGAAAAACACCTGCCGCACCCTGGCGGCCACGCGGCGCCCGAAGCAACTCGCGAATGTCATCCGGGGTGTCCAGGTCGAGTCGCAGTTCCCGGTTTCGGTTGGCCCGCACCGACATGCCCGCGCTCCGGGCCGCCGATTCATGCAACGCGAAAGACCCGTGTCCATACGCCAGTGCGAACTTGGCCGGTGGCCGAAGCAGCATGGCATTCGTTCCGCCGTCACGGCTCTCCACCATCACCACCGAATTCGGCAATGACTCTCCGGCAAGCACATCCAGCGCTTCTTCGCTCGCCAGCGGCAGGTCCGCGTGGAGGATAAGGAGTGCCTCAGCGGCTGTCCCATCAGCGATCAATACCGCCACGGCCCCCTCAAGCTGGTCATTCAGTCCAGTTCGTGCAGGATCCTCACGAAGTAGCCTCGCGCGGCCCTCTACCCTGTCCGCCACCCTCGCGTCGGGCGTAAGCACGATGGCCGACTCGCCAACAGCGTGGAGCACGGCCTCAAGTGTGATCAGCGAGAGCGTCTCGCGCTCTGCCGGCGAAAGCAGTTCCGCCAGCCGCCCCTTCGCCTTATCGAGCTGATTCACCGGGATGAGCACCGGCACGCTGATCACCGGATCGTCCTCGCTGCCGCGACCACATCACGCGCCAGTTCCGCTTTTCGCTCCATGCTGGTCATCATCGTGTCGGTCACGAACGCGTGCATGCCAAGCGCCTCAACCGCCGGGGCCAATTCGCGATCCTGCTCATCCAACACGAACAGGTCGACAAGGCCCGCGTAGATCTTCGCCACCCCCAGCGCCGAAACCTCATAGCCGAGCGTCGTCATCATCTTTGCCGCCGGGCCCTTCACAACCTGGCCGGCGATAATCGGGCTGATCGCGACCCGGACCGCCTCGGTGCCTTCGAGGGCATCGCGAATTCCTGGCACCGCCAGGATCGGTCCGATGCTGACGAATGGGTTGCTCGGGGCAAGAACGACCATCTCGGCTGCGGTCAGCGAGTCGATGACTCCCGGCGCCGGCCTTGCCGCCTCAACGCCGTCGAACCGGATCGACCGGACGTCGACATCTGTCCGCAGCCGGACCATGTACTCCTGGAACGCGAGTTCACCATCGGGCCCGGTGATCATCGTCCGCACTGGCTCGTTCGTCATCGGAATCACCGCGCAATCGAGGCCCCAGTCCTTCGCCAGCCCGGCGACGATTTCGTGCATCGGGACACCTTCATGAATGAGCCTCGTCCGATGGATCGCCATGGCCAGGTCTTTGTCGCCAAGGTTGAACCATCGCTCGTAGCCGAACCGTTGCAACTGATCGACCACGGCGAACGAATCGCCGGTCAGTCCCCAGCCCGTCTCCGGGTTCACAGCGCCGGCGAGTGCGTAAAGCACGATGTCGGTATCGGGCGAAACATGCAGCCCGAACATCTCGACGTCGTCGCCCGTGTTCGAAATCACCTTGATCGTGTCATGCGGGACCACCTGGTAGAGGCCCTGGAGGAAACGCGAAGCGCCGACGCCGCCGGCAAGCACAGTAATCACGAGTCGATCGTAACCGGGCGGCGCGAACTGCGTCGCATCATTGCGACTCCCCCATCGCGGCGGGTTGAGAAGCGGTAGGAATTCGCGGTCCTTCGCCTCTCGGAATGCGCTTCGGCGACGGTGGGTTCGCAACCTCGAACGCCGGCTGTTCTGTGGGTTCGACCACGAGCTTCGGTCCGCGCGCGCCGGCGCCCACTTCCAGCGCTACCACAATTGCGAGGATCACATACAGGAACGGCTCATCGAGCAGCCGCCCCTCCGACTGGCTCTGGAACAGGATTTCGACCAGCGCGGCCGCACACCACGCCGCCATCAGGCGCGAATAGCGGCTGTCCGATGCCGTAAATGCAGCGCGGCAGGCAACCACCATCCGGAACGCAAAGAACGAAATCATCCCCACGCCCACGATCCCGAGTTCGGCGAGAATGCTGATCAGCGATGTGTGCGAGAGCGTCGTCGTCGCCCAGCCCGGCAGCGTCCAGAGGTAGCTCACCAGCAACGTGTGCTGGTAGTTCCCCGAACCGACGCCCACCAGCGGATTGTCTTTCCACATCTCCCAGCCGCCCTTGATCAGGAACGAACGCTGGCCGAGCAATTCTACGCCCGATGCGAGCGATTTCACCCGCTCGGCGTTGGATCCACCCTGGAGGAAGACCAGCGCGAGCAGAAACGTGAGCCCACCGAAGGCAACAGCCGTCAGGCGAATCTTTGTGTAGCCTCGTATCGGCGCAATCATCACCACCAGGAACGAAGCCAGCAGCATGCCCAGCCACCCGGATCGCGAAGCGGTCGCCACGATCCCGATCGTGCTGAGCGCAAGCATCGGCGCTGCGACATAGACCGTCAGCCGTCGTGGCCCGGTCACCAGGATGCTCCCCGCGGCCAATGCCATCGAAATCGCCAGGAACCGGGCGAGGTTGTTCGGGTCGGCGAAAAAGGCGTTCGATCGGTAGCTCACGTCATCGGACCGCACGAGGATGTCGCGCCACTGGAACACCCCTGGCACCCGCTGGGCGATGGCTACCACCGACAGAATCGAAGCTGCCGCCAGGAACGCCAGTACGATCCGGTCCAGGTCTCGCCGATCCTCGATGAGCGATGGTGCCACGAACACAAAGGCGACATACATCGGCATGATCAGGATCCCGTTCGACGGCCGCATCGTGCTCGACCACGCGACTCCGAGGACCGAAACGAACAGCAACACGGTCAGCGGTAACAGCACGGCTGAATTCGGAAAGAGGACGCGCGGGTTGTGCCGTGCACGAATGACCGCAACCACGATCGTCGCGAGCATCGCCGCCTTCCCCGGGTTCAGCATGGTGCGGATGATCCCGCCCACTCCGCCTTCCCCGAGCGAACTGAGCGTCACGGTGGCGGCGTATTCAAAAGGCAATCCGAGTACGACGCATGGGATGAGCAATTTCGGTTCCCGCAGGATGATCACGGCCGCAAGGAAGGCCAGTTGCACAATCACGATCACGCCGTAGTCGGACATTAAGGGTGCCTCGTGACACGATTCACAAACATTGACCGCCCTTCGCCACGCCCATACGATACGGCCCGATGCCACCCGGAACCAGCGGACTGGAACGTGATCTAAACCTGGTCCGGCGCCGGGCGTGGTTATTCATCCCCTTCGCGCTTCTTGGCATTCTTGCCGCGCTCTATATCGGCAGCGCCACGGGCGATGCGAACGCCGTCGCCAGCATCACCCTCGATACCACCGTCCACGATCTCGTTATCGGCGGCGACCGTGGCCTTCGAATCTTCGAAGCCCAGGAAATGACCAGCGACGACCGTTTCCGCCAGCGAGTCAAAGACGCCATCGGCGATCAGGACTTCGATTTCGGCCGCTTTGCCATCAGCCTCGCTCCCATCAGCGTCGCCGATGGCATCTCCCGTGGCATTCTCACCGTTTCGATAACCGACCCGATCGAAGCCGATGCCCAGCGCTATCGCCAGGCCTTCGTCGATGTCTTCAGCAAGGAGTATCTCAACCAGGACGGTCTCTACCGCCAGCGCTTCCTCGAAAGCCGCCAGCGTGTTGCCAATGACAACCAGAAGCGATTCCAGGAAGCGTATGCGGCGTTGATGGAGAAGGCGCCCGCTGGTGTCAACATCGACCTCCTGCTCGAAACGCGCGGCCAGAACGCCCCCTCCTCGATCAGCTACGAACAGGTCGCGAACCTCCAATCGCAGCTCGCACAGGTCGATGGTGCGCTCGCCAACGCCTCGAGCGCCACGCCGGCCGCCCTTGCCGCCGTCGCATCGTCGATCCTCGGCGAGCCCGTTGCCGTCGCTGATGCCGAGGCTGCGCTGACGCTCAAGCGCAGCACACTCACGGCCGCCATCACGGCTTACTCGAAGAACGCCACCACGATCGCCGAAGCTCAGCTCGATTCCGAAACCCTCGCCCTTCTCGATACAGCCCGGGGCCTCCGCGCCGTGAAAGATGAGTCCTACATCCGCCTCGCGAACGCCGATGTCGCCTCACTCAGCGCCGAAAGCCATATGGACACCACCTATAGCTCTTCGGGTGGCCTTTCTGGCTCCCTCGTTGGCCGTGTTGCTGTCGCCCTCGCCATCACTGTCGTCTTTGGCCTGATCGCCATTTACACTGTCGAATGGCTGGCCCAGGCCCGTTCAACCTCGAACGACGCCTAGAACGCCATCAGACCATGCGAATCGCCGAAATCAACGACATCGCCTCAGTCGCCTCCGAAATTGGGGCTGGCCTCCGCGCGCGCGGTCACGAAGTCACCCTCTTCCATCCCCGCCTCGTTGGCGCCCGCCTCCACCCGAACGTAAAGCCGGTGACGGCTCCCATCCGGGCGCTCGATTGGATGGACCTCATCCGGCGCGTCCGTGCCGGCAAATTCGATCTCGTCCACATCCACTACGCCTACCTTGGCAACATTGGCACGATCGGCGGCTTTCCCTATCTGCTGCATTGCCACGGCACCGACCTTCGCGGCGCGACCGCCGTCACCCGCCCCCTCATTCGGCGCGCCCTCCGCAACGCCGAGCACGTTTTCTACTCCACGCCCGACCTCGAACAACTCGTTTTGCCGATTCGTCCAGATGGCGAATTCCTCCCCAACCCGATCGATACCGATGAATTCGCGCCGTCCGTCCCTGCGCAGGATCGCTCCGGGGTGTACATCTGCTGTGGCCTCACTGAAGTGAAGGGCGCGGGCCGGCTGCTGAAGGCCTGCCAGCAGCTCGCGATCGAACGCCCCGACATCCGCATAACGGCCCTCGGCGGCGGCGAATACACGGCCGCCTTCCAGGCACTCCCGAACGTCACCGTCATCACCCACCAGCCGCGCTGGAAGCTCCCGGGCTTGATTAACAAGCATGGCGTTGTCGTGGGGCAGGTCCGCCTTGGCAGCGCTGGAATGGCTGAACTCGAAGCGATGTCCTGTGGCCGGCCCGTCATCACCTGGTTCAATGAACTCCACGCCTACCACGAAGTGCCGCCCTACGTCACCGCCGTCGATGGCATCGAGGTTGCCGCCGCCATCAAGGAACTCGTCGACAAGCCGGAAATGCGCGCATCGCTCGGGACCCGTGGACGAGACTGGGTTATCGCAACCCATAGCCTCGAACGGGTTATCGACCGGGTGGAAGCTGTCGCCGAAGCGATTGTCGCGGGTGCGCCGATCCCGGCTGTCGCGGCAGCCTGATGCGCTTTGCCCAGGTCAATGACATCGCCTCGGTTGCCAGCGAACTCGCGGCCGCCCTCCGCAAGCGGGGCCACGAGGTGGATCTGCTCCACCCGAAGCTCCACGGTGCATCGCTCCCACCCCTCGGCAAGCTCGCCGTCTCACCGCTTCGAATCTTCGATTGGCTCCGGCTCGCGTGGGAGTTGCGGATGGGCCGCTACGATGCCGTTCACATTCACTACGGCTACCTGGGTATCGTCGGCCTCATCGCCCGAGTCCCGTACGTCCTCCACTGCCACGGCGACGATGTCCGGGACGTCGATCGCCGCATCTGGGCTCCGGTCATCCGGCTGGCTATTCGACGCGCCAGCCACGTTTACTACTCCACCCCCGACCTCCGCCAACCGCTCCTTCGTATACGACAGGATGTCGAATTCCTTCCGAACCCGATCGACATCGAACACTTCCGGCCGGCCCCACTCCCTGAGGATGCAGACGATGTCCTGATTGCCTGTGCCCTCGCTGAAAACAAGGGCGCATCTGCCATCCTCCAGGCCGTCCGCCTCCTGGCTGAAACCCGCCCCGGCATCCGGGTAGAGGCGTTCGCTGGTG
This sequence comes from Tepidiformaceae bacterium, assembly GCA_049662005.1. Classification (GTDB taxonomy): domain Bacteria; phylum Chloroflexota; class Dehalococcoidia; order Tepidiformales; family Tepidiformaceae; genus Amarobacter. The sequence continues at coordinate 1,513 of JBATAT010000232.1, read as the reverse complement.
GGAGCGCCACAGCAGAAGCACAGCAGTTGCCGAACGTGCTCGTGCTGCTCCACCAGCCACGCCACAAGCTCGCTGCCCTCTTCTCCCGGCATCGCGTCATCGTCGGCCAGGTCCACCAGGGCGCTATCGGCATGGTCGAACTCGAAGCCCTCGCCTGCGGACGCCCCGTCGTCTGCCACTTCACCTACAACGACGCCTACGACGAAGCCCCGCCGTTCGTGCAGGCCGCCAACGCCGAGGACGTAGTCACCGCGGTGGTAGCACTGCTCGATAACCCCACCGACGCGGCTCGAATTGCCGCTGCCGGCCCCCCCTGGGTGGCTCGCTACCACAATGCCGCCGTCATCGCCGAACGTATCGAAAACCTTGCAATCCAAAATTCTCGTTGACCGCATTCCTGCCCGTCTCTACGGTGATTCAATGACAACTACGCCGGTTGCCCATGGCCGCCTCGATGATTCGCCTCTCGAACTTCCCGAGCATCCGCTCGTTTCCATCGTCATTCCCTGCCTGAACGAAGAGGACTACATCGTCGCTCTCCTCGATTCGCTCGCCGCCCAGGATTATGGCCCCGATGGCATCGAAGTCCTCGTCTCGGATGGCGGCAGCACCGATCGGACTCGCGAACTCGTCGCCGCCTACCCTTCCACGTTCGCCCGCCTCGAACTCGTCGAAAACCCGCGCCGGATCACGGTCGCTGGGCTAAACGAAGGCATGGCCGCCTCACGTGGCGATTGCTGGATCATCATTGGCGCACACAGCAAAGTTCGCGCCGACTTCGTCCGCGAATCAGTCGACGCCCTCCGCCGCACAGGCGCAGCATGCGTTGGTGGCCCGATCGAGACTATCGGCGAAGGCGCCATCGGCCTCGCCATCGCTGCCGCCATGTCCTCCCCGTTCGGCGTCGGCAACGCAAAGTTCCGCTATGCCGACGTCGAAGGCGAAGTTGATACGGTACCGTTCGGTTGCTACCACCGGAGGGTCTGGGATGTTGTCGGCCAGTTCGATGAAACCATCGATGGCGCCGACGAGGACAGCTACAACCAGCGCCTTCTCGATGCCGGTGGACGGATCTGGCTCACGCCCGCGATCCGCAGTTCGTACTACCCTCGCCGCACCATGCAGGCGCTCGCCAAGCAATACTGGGAGTATGGCGCCGCCAAGGGCACCCTCTTCCAGCGTGGGCGGCCACTGCAACCGCGCCACTTCGTCCCAACAGGGATGGTTCTCGGCGGCCCGTCACTCTGGCTGCTTGGGCGCATTTCGAAACGGGCACGCTTCGCCTTGAAGTTGCTCGGCGCCGTCTACATCGCTGGCGGCATGATGATGGCCAGCCGAGCCGCCTCGAAGAACGGTGCCAACCCACTCCTTACCTTCGCGGCAATGGCCTCCATGCACGCAAGCTACGGAGCCGGTTTCGCCGCTGGCTGGTGGCGCGAACGCCAGCGGTAGCTCGCCTCACGCCGTTCGCCAGGCCGGCCGGTGCGCCTCGCCCGCAATGAGCGACAATGGC
>JBATAT010000231.1:0-3284 GCA_049662005.1 Tepidiformaceae bacterium | reverse complement strand
GTTTGTGCCGCCTCACGCCTCCGTGGCTTCACCGGCGACCGCATCGTCAACCACATGCCCGGTGGCGACCTCATCCTCGAATGGGACGGCAAAGGCTCTGTCTTCAAGACCGGCCCCGCCGTCCGAGTCTTCGACACCGAGTGGCCCGACTAGAACCGAGAGCGTCAGCGACCGGCCCCCGCCCCTTCCAGCCCACAGGGCGCCGAAGGCCGTCAAGCCACCACCAGCCAGTACCACGAGCGCCAACGCACGCGCCGCTCCCGGTCAGTACCCCGCCAGCCATGGCGGGGCAGGCTGCTGACCAGCACGGGGATGGTCCGGCATCAGCACCCCGGTTTCCAGCCCCGCCACAGGAACCGAGAGCGCCAGCGACCGGCCCCCGTCCCTTCCAGCCCACAGGGCGCCGAAGGCCGTGAAGCCTTCACCACCGGAACCACGCGCCTCGGCGACCCGTCCTCTTTCACCCGCAATCTCACAGGCGACTCCCCTGATTTTCATGCCCCGAACTGCTCGCCATCCATCCCACGTGCAAAGATGGATGGAGGAGGCGCCAATGAAGCTCTCTGCAGTCCTCGCAGCCAAGGGAAATCGTGTGTTCACCATCACGCCCGGCGCAACTATCGCCGATGCGGTCGCCATGCTCGCCGAAAACAACATCGGCGCGCTGATCGTCACCGCTATCGATGGCCTGCCTGTGGGCATGCTTTCCGAACGCGACATCATCCGCCGCCTATCGGACGGCCCGGGCGTGCTCACCGAACTCGTGTCCGACCTCATGACTTCCCCCGTCACGAGCGGGACCTCGAACGACGACGCGGACAGTGTTCTCCAAACCATGACCAGCAAGCGCTTCCGCCACCTCCCTGTCGTCGATCACGATGAACTGGTCGGCATGGTCACGATTGGTGATCTGGTGAAATCCGAATTACTCGAATTCCGCGGCGCTGTCGCCACCCTCGAGACCCGGTTGATGGACGCGTAATGCAACCAATGAATCCTCTCGGCTCGGCCAAGAATCCACTCCGCATTGCAATTATCGGTGCTGGACCTGCGGGCTTCTACGCGGCAGACCACCTGCTCAAGCAAGACAATCTTGCTGTCAGCATCGACATGTTCGATCGGCTGCTCACGCCGTTCGGCCTCGTCCGCCACGGTGTCGCACCCGACCACCTGAAGATTAAGAACGTCACCAAAGCCTTCGCCCAGACCGCCGCCGACCCGCGTTTCCGGTTCTTTGGTAACGTCGAGTTTGGCAGTGACCTCACCGTCGATGACCTCCAGCACCACTACCACGAAGCGATCTTTTGCACCGGCGCCCAGACGGACCGGCACCTTGGCATCCCCGGCGAGGACCTGGTTGGCAGCCATCCGGCAACGGCCTTTGTCGCCTGGTACAACGGGCACCCGGATTACAACCACGACCAATTCGACCTGAACCAGGAGAGCGCAATCATCGTTGGTGTCGGAAACGTCGCGCTCGACGTTGCTCGTATCCTCTGCCTTTCGCCCGAAGAGCTCCATGCCACTGATATGCCGGACTATGCCGTTCGAGCCCTCAGCCAGAGTCGAATCAAGGACGTCTACGTCCTCGGCCGTCGTGGCCCGGCCCAGGCGGCCTTCACGAACCCGGAACTCAAAGAACTGGGCGAACTGCAGGAGGCCGACCTCATCATTCGGGAGGATGAAGCTGAACTCGACGAACTCAGCGCGGCCGAAGTCGAAGCCAGCGGCGACCGGATGCTCGCGAAGAAGGTCGAAATGATTCGCGCATTCGCCGGGCGAGCTCCCGAAGGCAAGAAGCGCCGGCTTCATCTTCGATTCATGGTGTCCCCAACCGAAATCATCGGCGATGAAAGCGGCGGCATTCGCTCCGTGACGCTGGTCAGGAACCGTCTTGAAAAGAGCGAAACGGGCACCATTGCGTGTGTCGCAACAGAAGCGACGGAATCCATCGCCGCGGGGCTCGTTTTTCGTTCGGTTGGCTACCGCGGTGTCAGCCTGGCCGGGATCCCCTTTAACGATCGCTGGGGAGTCATCGCCAACGCGCGGGGACGGGTGATCGAGGTCGAATCAGGCGAGCCCGTCCTCGGTGAATACGCTGCAGGTTGGATTAAGCGTGGGCCGTCGGGAGTGATCGGCACCAACAAGCCGGATGCGCTCGAATCGGTCACCGCGCTTCTCGAAGATGCCGCCGCCGGCCGCGCCTGGTCGCCCTCCGCGCCCGCAGCAGAGGCCGTCGTTTCGCTGCTCGCCAGCCGCGGCGTCGCATTTACCAGCTACGACGACTGGTGCGCCCTGGATGAGGCCGAACTCGCAGCGGGCCACGAAAACGGACGGCCACGTGTGAAGTTCGATTCCCTGGAACAGATGTGGGCCGCGCTTCGACGCAAGGATGGCCGAGCCGCCGGATGATGGTAGGATCGCCAGCACAGGCGATCAGGCATAGCAGCCGCTCGCTCCACCCGAACCACAGGATTATCCATCATGAAGCTCGCGAAGCGTGTCGAGGCGCTGCCTCCCTATTTGTTCGCCGAAATCTCCAAGAAGATCGCCGCAAAGCGTGCTGAAGGCGTCGACATCATCACCTTCGGCATCGGCGATCCAGATCTGCCGACGCCCCGTCACATCCTCGATGCCCTTCACGAGGCCGCCGACGAACCGGTAAACCACCGCTACCCCGAATCCGAAGGACTGCCCGAGCTTCGCCAGTCCATCGCCGACTGGTACGAGCGCCGCTTCGAAGTGAAGTTCGATCCGCAGAAAGAAACCCTCCCGCTGATCGGTTCGAAAGAGGGCATCGGCCACATCGCGCTCTGCTTTATCGATCCTGGCGACATCGCGCTCGTTCCCGACCCCGGCTATCCCGTCTACGAAATCGGCACAATGTTCGCCGGTGGAACCAGCTACAAGCTCGATTGCACCCGTGAGTCCGGCTGGAAGCCCGACTTCGATGCCATCCCCACCGATATCGCCGAGAAAGCGAAGATCATCTGGCTCAACTACCCCAATAACCCGACCGGCGCCGTCGCCGACTTCGATTTCTTCGAACGTGCCGTTCACTGGGCGAAGAAGTACGACGTCGCGATCCTCCACGACAACCCGTACTGCGATGTCGCCTACGACGGCTACAAGCCAATCAGCATTTTCCAGGTGCCCGGCGCGCGCGATGTCGCGGTCGAATTCAACTCGTGGTCGAAGATCTACAACATGACCGGCTGGCGCATCGGCATGCTTGTCGGCAACCCCCAGATGGTCGATGCCCTCATGCGCGTGAAGTCGAACAT
>JBATAT010000230.1:0-3782 GCA_049662005.1 Tepidiformaceae bacterium | reverse complement strand
GTGCTGGAAAGGCTCCGGGGCTGAGGCTGGAAGCAATCGCTGCAGTAGACGGGGCGATCGCCGCGGGGTTCGAAGGGTACCTTCGCTTCTTTGCCACAGGATGCGCAGATCGCATCGTACATCTGACGTGGGGGTCGACGGTCGCCGCCGAATCCACCACCGTCTCCATTTTGTTGCTTCTTCAGCCGCCGGCAGTTGGGACACCTGCGCGGCTCACTCGTGAATCCCTTTGATGCGTGAAACTCTTGTTCACCTGCCGTGAACGTGAACGACTCGCTGCAATCGATGCAGACGAGCGTCTTGTCGGTGTAAGACACCCGATAGACCTCCTGGACTAACCAAACCTAGAATTTTTCTTGGACCTACGGTCAATCGAGCGCCGACAGGATATGTAAGCCTCTCCGTGAGGCCGACGAACGCGGGTACCGCCATCAGAGTACATGGACGCCGATGGATTGTCATCAATTAATGTTCCGTATTCGCATGGAATTCTCCATCGGCTGGCTTCGGGTGGTATAGTTAGGGCGACCGTCCCATATGAAGCCTGGCCCGGGCCCAACGGTCCCTTCGGGGAAGTCGCGGAAACCTGGCGAGACGGCGATACCGGACTCGCATCCGGCAAGGGCCCAAGTACCCCCACGGTAAGTGGAAGGAGGCTTGGGACATGGGATTGAATCCGCCCCGCTCACCATCCTTGTAGCAAGCCCAACTGCAAACGTCGCAGGCGACGGGCTATCATCCGTTGCGTCAGTACAAGGATAGGTCTATGCATCCCGATAGTTTCGAAACACGCTCAACGCTCACCTCTGGTGGGGCCAACTACACCTGGTATTCGCTTGAAGCCCTGCGGGCCAGGTTGCCAAACGTCGGCAACCTCCCGGTTTCGCTGCGGATCCTGCTCGAAAACCTCCTCCGGCTCGAGGACGGCCGCGCCGTGACGAAGGACGACATCGAAGCGCTCGCCTCATGGAAGCCGAATGCGGGCGCCGACCGCGAGATCGCTTTCACGCCCGCACGTGTCCTCCTCCAGGACTTCACCGGAGTTCCCGTTGTTGTCGATCTCGCGGCGATGCGCGATGCGATCAAGGCACTCGGTGGCGACCCGGCAAAGATCAACCCGCTGCAGCGCGTCGACCTCGTCATCGACCACTCAGTGCAGGTCGACGAATTCGGCACCGAGGGCGCGTTTGCGAAGAACGTCGAGATCGAATTCGAACGGAACCGCGAGCGTTACCAGTTCCTGCGCTGGGGCCAGGCCGCGTTCGACAATTTCCGCGTGGTGCCTCCGGGCACCGGCATCGTCCACCAGGTGAACCTCGAATACCTCGCCTCAGTCGTCTTCAGCAAGGAAGTCGACGGAGAGATGGTTGCCTACCCGGACTCGCTCGTCGGCACCGATTCGCACACGACGATGATCAACGGGTTGGGCGTGCTCGGCTGGGGCGTTGGCGGAATCGAAGCGGAAGCCGCGATGCTTGGCCAGCCGGTCGCGATGCTCATCCCCGAGGTCGTGGGTTTCAAGCTGACGGGCAACCTCCCCGAGGGAGCGACTGGCACCGACCTCGTCCTGCGCGTCACGGAGATGCTGCGGGCGCGAGGGGTGGTCGGGAAGTTCGTGGAGTTCTACGGAACGGGCCTCACCGGGCTGCCGCTTGCTGCCCGCGCAACCATCGCCAACATGTCGCCCGAATACGGCGCGACAATGGGGTTCTTCCCGGTTGATGACGAAACGCTGCGCTACCTGCGCTTCACCGGCCGCGATGAAGACACCGTCCAGCTGGTTGAGGCGTACACCAAGGCCCAGGGCATCTTCCGAACGGACGACACACCAGACCCGGTCTTCAGCGATACGCTCACCCTCGACCTGGGCGAGATCGAACCGGCGATGGCCGGTCCGAAGCGGCCGCAGGATCGCGTTCCGCTGAAGGCTTCGAAATCGATGTGGGAGAAGACGCTCCAGGACGCGGTCGCGCCGGAAGCCTTCAACGCCTCCGTCCATCTGAAGAACGGCGTCGAATACGACCTGAAGCACGGCTCCGTTGTGATTGCCGCCATCACAAGCTGCACGAATACCTCGAACCCAGAGGTCATGCTCGGCGCGGGTTTGCTCGCGCGGAAGGCCGTCGAGAAGGGCCTGAAAACCCCTCCCTGGGTGAAAACCAGCCTTGCGCCGGGTTCGCAGGTCGTGACCGATTACCTCGACGCCGCGGGCGTGACGCCGTACCTGAACCAGCTTGGATTTGACCTCGTCGGCTATGGCTGCACCACCTGCATCGGTAACTCCGGCCCGCTCGATGAACAGATCACGGCAGCGATCAAGGATTCGGACCTGGTTGCGGCGGCCGTCCTCAGCGGTAACCGCAACTTCGAAGGCCGCGTGAACCCCGATACGCGCGCCAACTACCTCGCTTCACCGCCGCTCGTCGTTGCGTACGCGCTCGCCGGGACGATGGACATCGACCTCTACAACGAGCCGATCGGCAAGGGCGCGGACGGTGACGTCTTCCTGAAGGACATCTGGCCGAGCCAGGCAGAAGTCGCCGAGGCGATTCGCACTTCAGTGAAATCGGAGATGTTCCGAAGCCGGTACGCGGAAGTCTTTGAAGGCGACCAGATCTGGCGCGATCTTGATACCCCGACCGGGGACCTTTTCCGCTGGGATTCCTGGTCCACCTACATCAAGCAGCCGCCGTACTTCGATGGCCTGACGATGACGCCGCCACCGGTCGCCGACATCAAAGGTGCTCGCGTGCTTGCACTTGTCGGTGACTCCGTCACCACCGACCACATCTCGCCAGCCGGGAACATCAGCCTGAATAGCCCGGCGGGTATCTACCTGCGGGAGATGGGCGTGGAGCGGAAGGACTTCAACTCCTACGGCTCGCGCCGGGGGAACGACGAAGTAATGGTGCGGGGCACGTTCGCGAACATTCGTCTGCGCAACCAACTTGCACCCGGCACAGAAGGGGGAGTTACGCAACATCTGCCCGAAGGCACGGAAATGCCGATCTACGACGCTTCCGTTCGCTACCGGGCGGAAGGTATTCCGCTGATCATCCTCGCCGGCAAGGAGTACGGCACCGGTTCTTCCCGCGACTGGGCGGCGAAGGGTGTCTACCTGCTGGGTGTGAAGGCCGCAATCGCCGAGAGCTTCGAGCGGATCCATCGCAGCAACCTCATCGGGATGGGCGTGCTGCCGTTGCAGCACCTCGCCGGCCAGAACCGCGAATCGATCGGCCTTACCGGCCGCGAGACCTACGCAATCTCGGGCATCGAGGACGATCTCGCGCCGGGCAAGCAGCTAACGGTCACCGCTACCGACGACGACGGCAAGGAGACTTCGTTCGAAGTCACCTGCCGGATCGATACACCGGTGGAACTCGACTATTACAAGCACGGCGGGATCCTCCAGTTCGTGCTTCGCCAGCTGGCAGCGGCCCAGTAATCCAACCGTAAGTCTCCGGGACGGACGGACGTCCCCGCATCACCACCACACCATCCCCGAGGAGCCCGTACCCCATGGCAAAAATCAAGGTCACCAACCCGGTCGTTGAACTCGATGGCGACGAGATGACACGGATCATCTGGCAGTTCATCAAGGACAAGCTGATCCTGCCCTACCTCGATGTCGAACTGCTCTACTACGATCTCAGCGTTCAGTATCGCGACGAGACGAACGACCAGGTGACTGTCGATGCCGCCAACGCCATTAAGCAGCATGGCGTGGGCGTGAAGTGCGCGACGATCACGCCGGACGAAGCCCGCGTTGAGGAGTTCAACCT
>JBATAT010000229.1:0-6077 GCA_049662005.1 Tepidiformaceae bacterium | reverse complement strand
CTCGGCGTCCACGTCCAGGGTCTCAAGTCGCTCGAAGACGGCTTCATCCCACCGGTCCTCGATGAGACCGTGCTCGATGGCAAGATTCTCGTTGGCAACCGCCACGCCTTCACCCACGCCCGTAGCGCGATGCTCTCGGAAGGAATTTTCGGCGGAATCAGCAGCGGAGCCGTCCTCCACGCCGGCATCCGCCTCGCTGGCCGTATGACGAAAGGCAACGTCGTCCTTATCTTCGCCGACGGCGGTTGGAAGTACCTCGGTACCCACCTCTGGCGCGACGACGAGGAGACGAACCATGAAAAAGACGAAGACCCGCTCGACGATATCCTCTGGTGGTAGTTGCGACTTGCGAGGAGGGCTTAACCCTACTCGGCACTCAGCACGCAGCACTCAGCACTCGGCACTCGCAACTCACACCTCCCCACCGTATCCTCGATCCATGCCTGAACAGTACGCGGCGACCGACAAGCGAACCGGCCTCGAAGTGGCCGTCACCGGTGAATTCCCGCCCCACCACGACGACCGCATTCGTATCGCCCGTACGACCACCCTCTTTACGCGCCTGATGTCCACCATTCTCGCTACCGAGAACGAAACCGAACGCCGTGAGCGCTTCCATGCGATCGAAACCCAGCTGGAAATGGCCGATGCCCTCATCCGCCAGGATATGGAAGAGGTTCAGCGGCTGATGAAGTCCACCCTCGAGAAAATGGGCATCTCGGCCGACCAGATGGATGACATGGCCAAGAAGATCCTCGAACAACTGCGCGAGGGCGGCACCGACTTTCCCGAATTCCCCGAATTCCCACCCCCGCCGCCCGCCGAGGAATGAACGCTCGCTCGTACGAAGCGCGTCACGCAGGCCCTATCTGAGGAGATAGCTCCGCGGGCCGCGTCAGGCGTAACACCGGCGAAAGTGCCAGAACAACCACTGAGACGTACATCAGCGCGACCGCCACGAAGAGCGTCTCCCGGAAGCCGATAAGCGACCCGAGCACGCCACCCACCGCCGTGCCGATGACTGCGAAGCCGAAGTTCACGAGCCGGAAGTTCGCGAACATCCGTCCCTGGTACCGCTCCGGGGTGATGGTCTGGCGAAGACTGACATCGTGGATTTCGTAGAGCGCCCAGAACGGGTCGGTCACTACCTGGTTTGCTACCAGCAACGAGATGCCCATCCAGTTCGTCCCGGCCGCAAGTGGCATGAAGAGCGCACCCGTCGCTCGTAAGAACGAAGCAACGATCAGGGTTGGACCCACCCCGCCGAAAAAGAGCGTTCCCCGGTTCGCCAACCATGCCCCGCCCAGCGACGTCACCCCGCCCACCGCGAAGATGAGCCCGAGCACTCCCGGCCGAAAGCCAAGCTCGTCGTTCAAATAAAGCAGGAAGACGGTCGAGAGCACCATTTGAGCCATCGCCTGGATCGCCTCGGCGCTGGCCATCGCGCGCAGCACCGGGTCACGCAACACAATTCGCGCCCCGTCCTTCGCCTCCTGCCAGAAATGCTGCTCGGTCTCATCGCGGGTGACTTCGGCTTCCGGTTGTTTGATTCGCCAGACGAAGTAAGCCGAGACGAGGAAGCTTGCAGCATCGATGCCAACCGCTCCCGGAGCCTTGAGCAGTTGCACCAGCCAACCGCTCAGGCTGAAGCTTGCGACTTCCGCGACCGAAGCCGTGCCCGCCAGCTTCGCGTTGCCTTCCAGCAACTCCTTTCGCTGCACCAGCGTCGGCAGGTAGCTCTGGTAGGCCGAACTGAAGAACACGCCGAGCGCACTGTTCACGGCCGCCACCGCGAACACCTGCATCAGCGTCAATCCTCCGAGGGCTGCGGCGATTGGCACACTGAAAAGTGCGATAGCCCGGCCCAGGTCGGTGATGATCATGATCGGCCGGCGCTTGAGGCGGTCCACCCAGACCCCCGCGAACGGGCTCACGAGGAACCCCGGAACAAGATGCGCGCCGCCCAGCACCGCCACTTCAGGTGCGGATGCATCCAGGTACACAATGGCAGTGAAGCTCAACGCCAGGTAGCCGATCAGCGACCCAAACGTTGATGTTGTTGTGCCCGCCCAGAGGCGGACGAAGTCGGGTTGGGCCCAGAGCCCACGAAAGAAACGCGAACGCATGTTAAGCAAGGAACCTTGGTAGCTGAGCCCCCGCGAAGGGGACGGGCGCCAACGGAAGGCGCAACGCGAATCGGCCGCAGCGAACCTGCTACGGCCTCGAACCGGGTAATCGCCGGTTCCTTCGCGCGGCCTTTATGCCGCGGCGGGACAGAGGATGGAGCGTTCGCGTACCTTCATTTCACAACCTCGTTCGCGGATAGTAAGCCAGTGTTCGATACGTGCGAGCGGCAAGCGGGCTACCCGGATTAGGCTGCCGGGCTCGCGTAGCGGGCGACGAACGCGCGGATTGCCGCGAAGTACTCCTCCGCCCCAATCCAGACGATGTCGTTGTGCCCCGCGCCTGCTATCACAACCAACTCCCGTTCCGAACTGGTCAGCATTTCGTACACTTGCATGGCCGATTCAAGTGGGATCAGGTCGTCGTTCGCGCCGTGGATCATCAGGCACGGAAGCGTGATCGATTGCAGTTTCGCTTCGTGCGCGGCCGCCAGGTCGGCGCCTTCACTGCCCAGCTGCTGAACCCAGCGCCGAAGATTTCCGGCGCCGCTTTCCAGGATCACGCCCGAAAGCCCTTCGGCTGCATTCGCCGCGATCTCTAATGCCGAATGCGCGCCCATGCTCCGCCCCATCACGAATCGATTCGCGCCAAACCCACGTTCGTCCAGCAATGCGTGCGCGAGCGCTACGGCCGTTTTCGCATCCGAAATCAAGTTCTCAAACGTCGGCGTCCCGTTCGATGCCCCGTACCCTCGGAATTCAATAACGAGGAGGTTCGTTCCGGCCCGGTGATAGAGGCGGGCCACGTCGTCGTGGTCGCTCGCAATTTCGCCGTTTCCGTGGAAGTACAGGATGGTCGGGAACGACTGATCGGTTGCATAGAACCTGGCACCGAGATGCACGCCGGCTGCGACTTCGAACAGGTGGTCGGTAGCGCCAGCTGGCGGGTTCGACCGCTCGCTCCGCGGGTAAAAGGCGCTGCGGGCGGCCCCGGCACGGTCCAATGTGGCGTAGTCAGGCTGTGCTGTCACGCCGCCATCACCAGCCCAGCGCGCGCTCGACGCCCTCAACCGTGGCAGCGGCTTTTGTCACATCCGGCTGATACTGGCCAATGGCGGTGTCCGGATCCTTGAGCCCGTTGCCCGTGAGAACCGCAACGGCGCGCCTGCCACGGATGGCCCCTTCGCGCGCGAGTTTCAGCAGCCCCGCTACGCTCGCCGCACTCGCGGGTTCCACGAACAGTCCCTCCTTGCGCGCGAGCAACTGGTACGCCTCGAGGATCTCGTCGTCCGTCACTGCCTGGATCAGGCCATTGCTCTCGTCGCGTGCCGCGATAGCACCAGACCAGCTCGCAGGGTTCCCGATCCGGATCGCGGTCGCGATCGTGCTTGGCTCGGCAACCGGTTTCCCGTTCACAAGCGGCGCAGCTCCGGCCGCCTGGAAGCCGTACATCTGCGGATGCAGCGTTGACCGATCCGTTTCGGCACATTCGCCGAAGCCTTTCCAGTAGGCCGTGATGTTCCCCGCGTTCCCGACCGGAATCGCGAGGATCCCGGGCGCATCGCCGAGCGATTCGCAGATCTCATAGGCGGCCGTCTTCTGGCCCTCGATGCGGTTCGGATTGACCGAGTTCACCAGCGCCACCGGGTGCTTTGCTGTTAACTCACGGGCCGCATTCAGCGCGTCATCGAAGTTGCCATCGACTTCGATGATCTTCGCCCCGTAAGCGACCGCCTGTGCCATTTTCCCCGCCGCGACCTTTCCGCCGGGCACCAGCACGAAACACTCGAGACCGCAATGTGCCGCGTACGCCGCTGCACTGGCGCTGGTATTGCCGGTGCTTGCACACATGATCGCCTTCGCACCGGATTCCATCGCCTTCGCTACGGCCACCACCATTCCGCGATCCTTGAACGAACCCGTCGGGTTGCAGCTTTCGAGTTTGAACCACAGCTCGTCGAGCATGCACGCCCGCTCCAGCGACGACGAACGAACGAGCGGTGTATCTCCTTCGCCAAGCGAAATGCGCGGTGTGTTTTCCGTGAGCGGCAGTACCGAACCCCAGTGGTGCAGTACTCCGCGAGGCCGCGGTGCCGTGCTCACGGCTCCTCCGGGGGCCGGAACGAGTGGAATTTTGCTTCGCGGAGCTCCTGCTCGAGCATCTGGATCTGCTTGCGGCGCTGCTTTTCCATCATCGCATTGTATTTCGCGAACTCCTCCCGCACGTGGTCGACCACCTCCGCAATGTCCTTGCGGATATTCGAAACGCGCTCACCGAGGCCACTGTGGCGCCCTTCCAGCAGCGTAATCTCCCCGTGGACCTTGTCGATCTGGGCAACGACGCCGTCACTCATCTCTTCCAGTACGTTCAGCCGGCCATCTATCCGGTTGTGCTCCTCTCGCCAGATAGAAAGCTCGTCGATGAGCTCCTGCCGCAGGCTCCGTTCGTTCGTCACGACGGCGATTACGTCTTCGTTGCGTTTCACCATCTCGCCCACAACCTGCAGCCGCTCGTAAACAACTTCGAACTTGTCGTCGAGGTCGTTCAGCACAACCGCTTTGATCCGTCCTTCGAGGTCCCGGTTCACTTCGATAGAGCGGTCGAGCCGCAGGCCGAATTGTTCGAGGTGTGCTTCTACTTCGCGCTGGCGCTCCAACACGGTCTGCAAGGTCTGGTTCACCTGCGAAGTCTGGTGCTGGACTTGTGACATGTCCGCCAGCACGAGGCCGAGCTGGTTCGCGGCGGCGTCGATCCGCCTCATCGCTTCGCCACGCTCCTGGCGGTCGTGCTCGGTCTCCGCCCGAAGGATGCGTAGCGAGTTGTCGATCTCGGCGCGATTGGTCGCGAACGCCTGGCGAATGTGCTCGGTGCCTTCGTCCAGCTGCCGAATCTTGTCCGGCAGGCCCTTGAACGGCGCCAGCTTCGGGTCGATCTCGCGCACCGATCGGTCTGCGACGGTCATCTGTTCCGCGAGATCGTGGATTTGCCGTCGGAACTGATCGAGTTGGGAAAGTTGCCGGATCTGTTCTTCGCGGCCGGCGCGTACTTGCTGCTCGAGCCAGGTGATGATCTCACCGATTGCCTGTGCCTGGGATTCGCCGGCCATGCCTAGCCCTCCACGCGCAGGAACGAAGAAACCTCCGAGACCACCGCCATTGATTCGATTTCGCGCAGCGCCGCGCGCATCGAGCCCTCCTGCGCCTGGTGCGTCATGATCACCAGTTCTGCAGCGTGGTCGTCCGCGTCCGCTTCCTTCTGATTTACCGCGGCGATGCTCACTCCATGGTTCCCCAGCGTCTGGGCGATCTGTGCGAGCACTCCCGGCCTGTCGTTCACCGTCACCCGAACATAGTAGCGCGACCGCAGGTGCTCGGGCCCGAGGACGGGCAGTTCTGCTTCCGGGCCCCAGTACTTTCGCTCCCGATTCCCCAGCACAATGCTGTGCGAAAGGTCGAGCAGGTCGGCCACCACCGCCGAGCTCGTCGGCTGCGCGCCCGCCCCCCGGCCCTGGAACAGGACCGTCCCGGTCAGGTCCCCCTCGATCTGGACGGCGTTGTAGACGCCGTCCACCTTCGCCAGCGGCTCCGTCTGAGGAAGGAATGCGGGACCAACCCGCGCCACGATCCCGCCATCGAGCCGCTCGGCGATCGCCAGCAGCTTGATCACGTAGCCAAGTTCCTGGGCGTACTGGAAGTCGCGCGGGTGGAGCCGGGTAATTCCAACGGTCTCGATCTGCTCGGGGCGCACCCGTGTCCGGAACCCAAGCGTCGCCATGATCGCGAGCTTGTAGGCAGCATCGTAGCCTTCGACGTCGTTCGTCGGGTCCGGTTCCGCATAGCCCAGCCGCTGGGCCTCTGCCAACGCCTCCGCGAATCCCGCCCCGCCGGGTGGCTCGATCCCCTGGGATCGCAGGGCATGCCCAACCGCTCCGGTGCGCGCCAGCCCGGTCAGAA
>JBATAT010000228.1:0-3465 GCA_049662005.1 Tepidiformaceae bacterium | reverse complement strand
CGATGCCGATACTCCGGGATCTTTGTCGCAAGGTCCCGTTCCCCGGTGGACGGCGACCAGACTTCGACGACGAACGGAAGGGGGTCTCGGTAGGATTCGAGACCCTTATCTGCGGTTAGACCCAGGTGGGGGACAACGGCGACATCCGGAATCAGGTACGTGCCCTCTCGCACATGGAGCGCGGGCGCGTTCATGCGGACTTCGAAGTCATCTTCATGGAGTTGGCGCGCAAGTTGGCCTAGCAGGCGGGATGCGAGTGAGTTGTGCGCCTGGGCCATCGGCAGCTTCTCACGAAGGCGCCCGCAAACGAGTTCCCAGAGGGAATCCGAATCTTCGAGTGCAACCCGTTCGTAGGTGTCGAAGCTGACGGCCATTGCTTAAGCATACCCCAGTCAGCGAGCCTGCCAGTTCGGATCGCGCTTTTCGCGGGCGGCGGCGCCACCCTCCTTCGCGTCCTCGGTGGCGCCGGCAACCCGGCGCATCGTTTCGCCGAAGCGGATCGCTTCGACCCATGGCATCTGCTGGCCCCGCCAGGCAACTTCCTTGGTAGCACGGACTGCAAGCGGCGCGGACTTGCAGAGGCGTTCGGCGAGGGCACGGGCCTCGTCCATCAGCGATTCATGGGGAACCACTTTCCAGGCGAGGCCCATCTCCTTCGCTCGCTGGGCGTTGACGCGCTCGCCAATGAGGAGGAGTTCCATGGCGTTTTGCCATCCAACTTTCTGAGGCATACGAATCGAGCCCTGAATGGTTGGCACACCGATACGGACTTCTGGGAAGCCGAATTCGGCGCGTTCGCTGGCGATGACAAAATCGCAGGCCGCGACCAGTGTGCAGGCGAAGCCGAGGCAGTAGCCGTTGACGGCGGCGATCGTGGGTTTCCAGATTTCGATACCGTTTTCGAGCGAGGTAAGACTGGGGGTCTCCCAGTGGGTGGTGCCACGGGGGCGAGCGCTCTCTCGCAAGTCGGCGCCGGCACTGAAGGCCCGTCCCTGGCCGGTGACGATACCCACCCACGCCTCGTCGTCTTCGCGGAACTGCGCCCAGCAGGCATCGAGGTCGGCACGCAATTCGCCGTTGATGGCGTTCAGTGCTTCGGGACGGTTGTAGGTGATCGTGGCGATCTTGCCGGTTCGTTCGTACAGGACTGTTCCAGCCATGGTGGTGTGCCTCCGAGGGGTTGTGTTGTGGGAGTGTACGCGGCTGTGCGAAGGCGTGTTGAGCGCACGAACTCGAAACACAAGGACGCGGCCCACACCAAGAGATCTCTCGGTGGTTGCGTTCGTTGTGTCCTCTGCGTTTAGGGTACGACTCGCTTAGCCCGAAACGGGTGTTTCGCCGCGGGCGAGCTGAGCGATCTCCTCAGGCGTGGCCGAGGGGTACTGGACGCGCGGGTGATACACCGCCCGAAGGGTGGACTTGAAGCTGGCTGCCACGGCCTGGAGTTCGCGTAGTGTTATGTCGCATTCATCCAGCTGGCCCTCGGCAAGGCGTTCGGCGAAGACCGAATCGACGATCTGTTCGATGGAGGCGGTGGTGTCGTCCTGGCGGGCGCGCGCCACTGCCTCGGAGGAATCGGCGAGCATGATGATGGCCGCTTCCCGCGTCTGCGGCCGGGGGCCATCGTAGCGGTAGTCAGCCGCGGAAACGGCCTGGCCGTTGGCGGTCGCCTGGCGGTAGAAGTAGGTGACGAGCCGAGTGCCATGGTGTTGTGGGATGAAGTTTCGGACGACTGGCGGAAGCCGGTACTTTTTGGCGAGTTCGACGCCGTTCGTCACATGAGCACGAATAACGCGCGCGCTTTCGGCCGGCTCCATCGAGTCGTGCGGGCTGGGGGCTCCCCCGAGCATGTTCTCGACGTAGTGATCGGGCATCGCGAGCTTGCCGATGTCGTGGTAGTAGGCGCCAACCCGGACCAGGAGTGCATCCGCGCCGATACCGGCGGCGGCCCGTTCGGCAAGTGCACCGACAAGCATGCTGTGGTGGTAGGTCCCGGGCGCTTCCTCCTGGAGGCGCCGCAGGAGGGGATGTTCGGCCTGGGCCAGTTCCATCAGTTGCAGCCGCGTGGTCACCCCGAAGGCAAGCGCAAGGACGACGAACACGCCGAGTGCGAGAACCGATGCGGCGAGGCCGTGGATCCCGGCGGCGAGACCGATCCAGGCCAGGTCGATGTTCGCCCGCTGGGCCGAGATCAACCAGAAAACACACATCACACCACCGGTAGCCAGCGCCACCGCCAGGGCAGCCATTGCAAACCGCGAAAGGCGGCTGGCGCGATGGACAACGGCCGCGCCAGCAAGGCCACCGGCGATGTAGGTCATCGCGAGTTCGAGCGACTGGAGCGAACCAACATAGGAGGTCCCGGCGATTTGCGGAGCAGTGCCACCAATGAACGCCGCGAGCAGGCCCGCGATGACTGCGATGAGCGCTGCAAGCGAGAGATCGGCGAACGACGCGGCGATGATCGCAGCGGCCGCAACCGGCACGGCGAAGGCATAGAAATGCTCGGAATCGGGCATAACGAGCGGCAGGATGATGCGGACGCCGACGAGCACTGCCCCGAGACACACGGCGACGAGCACCATGCGCCGGCTCGCCGGAGAAGCGAACGGCTGGAAGATAAATGTATAGGCGGCGAGCAGCAGCCCGGAGGCGAGAGCAATAATCACTCCGCCCGCAACGGCATAAAAGTCGATGCCGTCCTGGATGACACCGGTGGCCTTGAGGGCTTCGATGTCCTGGGCAGTGATCTCCTGTCCATCGGTGACGATGACCTGGCCGGCGGCGAAGGTGCGAAAGACCGGCGCGACCTGCGCCATGGCAGCGGCACGCTTCGTCTCTGTCGCCTGCTCATCGAGGCGGAAGGTCGGGAGCGCGTACAGCTGCAGCAAGCCGGAGAGGGCCTCGGACTGATCTGGAGTGAGCTGGGAAGCGGGCAGCGAGGAGACGAAGTCCTGGATGGCCGGGCCAAGCTGGTCGGGCTTCAACGGCGTCGACATCAGAGCAGTTAAGCCGGCATTGACCTGGCGGCCGACCGCCTCGAAGCCGGCGGCATCGAGCGATTGGAGAATCGACCGTTGGCTATTGGTTAGCGCACCAGGCGCGCCGAGCCGTGCAATCTGGTCCTGTTTCTGTTGGGCCGAAAGGTCCGTGTTGGTCGCGATTGCTTTCACCTGGTCGAGGAAGCGCGAAGCTTTGTCCACCTGGCCATCGCGGAGGCTGGTATCGACAGGGAGGGACTCTTCGGGAACCTGTTCGGCGGCGGCTTGCCTGGCCGCGTCGGTGAGAGCAGCGGATTCGAAGCTCGCCTCGTGGGGAGCCGACAGGGTGGCGGAGGCGACATCGCCCTCCGCCAGCCCGCCTTCGAGGCGAAAGACGGGAACAACCAGGATCATGGTCGCTGCGGCGATGATCAGGCCGAAGAGGGCGGCAGTTGTCTTCGAAACACCGGGTTGGGAGAGTGAA
>JBATAT010000227.1:0-1553 GCA_049662005.1 Tepidiformaceae bacterium | reverse complement strand
GTCGATGTCCGCGCACATGATCGCTGAACCCGCCGAAGCCATATGCAACGCCGAGGCTCGCCCAATTCCCGAACCTGCCCCCGTAATCAGCGAAACCGAACCCGTCAGATCGACCATGCGAAACCTCACCGGTACAAGGTGGGCCCAAGCCTACGCGGAAAAAGCGGTCTGCGAATCACAAGCCAGCAGTTGTTGCCGACGGCGTAGGACGTGGCGATGAACCCCTTACGGTACAAAACCCGGTCCCCAAACGTCTTACCGTAAGGTGGGAGGGATGATGCGCCTGTTGGCTGGCCTTGGTCTTCTGGTTTTCCTGCTTTCCGGGCTGGCAGCAGCATGTTCAAGTGACTCGAAGCCGCAGAGCACCCCTTCCCCGTCGCCAACCGCCACAGCGTCGCCGGGCCAAACGCCATCCCCGGCACCGGGCTCAGATGAGGTAATCCAGGGCATCCCGGTGAACCCACTTCGCATTGGCGCCGCGACAAACCTTCCCAGTGATCTCGTGGTCTATCTCGCTCCGGCGCGGTGGGCGACCGATAGCGGCCCATCGCTTCTCTTGCGCGACTACCGTTCAGGCGACGGCACCGTCCGCCGCGACGACCTCTTCGCGAATGCGACCGGCCAGCTTGGCCCGCTGGCGATCGTCGGCTGGGCGGGCGACGAGACCACGCAGCGCATCATCGCCGTCGCCTGCCAGGAGGGACGTTGCCGCGGGACTGGCGTCGGTGGCTGGGCGGGCGAATTCGATGTTGTGCAGTCCCTGGATGGTGGCATCACCTGGTCGTTCGATGGCCGCGTACCGGCCATGGCGTTCCCGATGGGGGTCACGTTCGAGCGTGCCATCTTCGGTCAGTTTCTCTCCCGTGACGACAACGGCCTTCCCAGCTACCGCTTCTTCCTCCACCCCGAAGGCAGCGAAGTTATTCCTCCGGGCCCGAATACTGAACCGCGAACAGTTCCCGGCTTCGGCATCGTCTGGGAACCCGTCTACAACGACCGGACCATCGGCGCAGAACCCTCGTTCGACGCTACAGGCATGGTCATCCCCGCGTCTGTAATCGGATCCCTCCAGGCTCGCCTCGTCGCCCGTTCGGGGAATGGCGGCCTCTTCGCTTCCTGGTCGTATACGCCCGACAGGCCGGCCGATCCCCATCCACCGACGAACTACATCGGCCGCGTCGACCCCTCCGGTCAAATCTCCGCCATCTTTTCCAACGAAGTGGTGGTTCCCTGGCTTGGCCCGTTTGCTATCAACCACCGCTACCTCATCGCCAACGCCGAAGTGAAACCGCCCTCCGATAGCCAGTCCCTCTTCGATGTTCCCGCTGTCCTGATCGACCTGGCCACTGGGTTCGTCGCCCCGCTCCGCGAACTTAACACTGGCCTCGAACCTGGCTTCCAGCCGCTCGTGCGCGCGGCGGTGCCCGGACGCGTGGCCCGAATTGTCAACAGCGAAACGTGCCTGAACGTCCGCGAAGCGCCGACGATGAGTTCGCCAACGCTCGGATGCTTCCCCGACGGCGTCCTTCTCGCCGAACGTGGCGAGAGCACAA
>JBATAT010000226.1:0-2321 GCA_049662005.1 Tepidiformaceae bacterium | reverse complement strand
ATCCTTGCCGAACAGCACTACCGGTCGCTCTCGCGCCTCCTCGGTGGTGACGACGTGAGTCCGCTCGCCGGCGTGTTCGTTCCTCCCTGGCTCGGCCGCCCGCTGCGCGTGTTGTTGCTCACCGGGTCGCTCACTGCGGGTCAGAAGCAGCAGATTCGTGGTGACGCGGCCCATGGTGGCGCCGATATCATCATTGGTACCCACGCTCTCCTCGAGGACGATATGGAGATGCCGCGGCTCGGCCTTGCCGTGGTCGATGAGCAGCACCGCTTCGGGGTCCTCCAGCGAGCGAAATTGCGCCAGAAGGGCCTCAATCCCCATCTTCTCGTGATGACTGCCACGCCGATCCCGCGCACGCTCGCGCTCACGGTCTACGGCGACCTCGAAGTCTCAACCATCGATGAAATGCCCCCCGGCCGGCTGCCGATCAAGACACGCTGGTACCAGCCGGGCGAACGCGACGATGCCTACACGTTCATCCGGAAACACCTCGATGCAGGCCAGCAGGCGTTCATCATCTGCCCACTTGTCGAAGAATCTGAAACCCTCGATGTGCGCTCGGCCGAGCAGGAATTCGAACACCTGAGCACAGGCCCTTTGCGCGGCTACAATCTCGAACTCCTCCACGGCCGGATGGCGGGCAAAGCCAAAGACGAAATCATGGGACGCTTCGGCCGGGGCGAATCACAGGCGCTCGTTTCCACCAGCGTGATCGAAGTCGGCATCGACGTCCCGAATGCCACCGTCATCGTCATCGAGGGAGCAGAACGCTTCGGCCTGAGCCAGCTGCACCAGTTCCGCGGTCGCGTTGGCCGCTCCCAAATGCAGAGCTTCTGCCTCCTCTTCAGCAGTGAAGAAGACCCCGGCCCGGACGCACGCGAACGGCTCGAAGCCATGTGCCAGACGACGGATGGCTTCGAACTCGCCGAGATCGACCTGAAGATGCGCGGCGAAGGCGAAACCTGGGGCAAACTCCAGAGCGGCACCAACACGATGCTTCGCGTCGCCCGCCTTACCGATCGGGAGATCCTGCTCAAGGCTCGCGCCATTGCCCAGACCATCCTCGCGCGTGACCCGCGGCTTCAGCTCCCCGAGAACCACCCGCTGGCGGCGGCCGCGAAGCCCTTCCTCGATAGGGCGACCGAAGCGAACTGAGTGACACGCAGCTGAGGCGTAGCGGGCACGCGCTGTAGACTTGCCGGCGATGGCACGTGCGGCTCGTGGGTATAAGTGCAACGAATGCGGCTGGATGACACCCGCGTACGTCGGCCGCTGCGCTCAGTGCCAGGCGTGGAACTCCCTCGAACAGTTCGCGGAATCGCAACGCCCGGGAAGCGCTCGCGCAGCCGTCCCAGTCGCCCCCGCGAAGACGATGCGCCTCGCCGACGTGCCCGATGAGCCGGGCCGGCGCTTTTCGACCGATATTGTGGAGTTCGACCGGGTCCTCGGTGGCGGCCTCGTCCCCGGTTCGCTCGTCCTCGTCGGTGGCGACCCGGGAATCGGCAAATCGACGCTCATGCTCCAGGCGGCCGCGCGTCTTGCTGAACGGGGCACCGTGGTTGCCTACGTTTGCGGCGAGGAATCGCCCCGCCAGGTGCGGTTGCGGGCGGGCCGCCTTGGCGTCGGCGAAGCACCAGTGACGCTGATTCCCGAAGCAAGCCTCGATGCCGCCCTCGCCGCCGCCGAAGCTGCGGGTGCTGAAGTCGTGATTATCGATTCCATCCAGTCCGTCTTCGTCGAAGGTCTCGAAACCCGCACCGGCGGCCCCGCCCAGCTTTCGGAAGCCGGCGCCCGGCTGGTTGCCTTCTCGAAAGGCAACGAAATCACCACGATCGTTACCGGTCATGTGACCAAGGGCGGCGAAATCGCCGGGCCGCGCCTCCTCGAACACCTGGTCGATGCCGTGCTCTACTTCGAGAACGCGGAAGGCGGTTCCGTCCGTATCCTTCGCGCGATCAAGAACCGGTTCGGCGCAACCGACGAAGTCGGCGTCTTCGAAATGACCGGTGAGGGCCTGAAGAGCGTCGAGAACCCGAGCTCTGCCCTCCTCGAAAGCCACGATGCGGATGCTTCCGGGTGTGCCGTGACCGCGGTGATCGAGGGCTCCCGCCCGCTGGCGCTCGAGGTGCAGGCGCTGGCCGTGCCCACGAATCTCGCATCGCCACGGCGCATCGCTTCCGGTCTCGAAACCTCGCGCCTGCATCTGCTCCTCGCCGTGTTGGCGCGCCGCGGCGGCGTGAATACCGGCGCCATGGATGTCGTGGCGAGCGTCTCTGGTGGCATGCGCCTGCGCGACCCCGGCGCCGACCTCGCGGTTATCG
>JBATAT010000225.1:0-8566 GCA_049662005.1 Tepidiformaceae bacterium | reverse complement strand
CGATTTAGTGCGTTTGGAAGCAGGCCTGGATGCTGCGCGCGATTTCGACGGAACCGATAAGTTCGCCGACTGCCTCGGCCGGCTCCTCGCCACGTATGAATTTGAAGAAGCCCTGCGTGTTCGTCTTGAGGTGAAGTTCGGCATCCGGAGCACCGTTGCGCCGCGGGTGGAGATGGCCATCGTGGATGTCCAGCGTCCAGGTGTTGCAGTCGCTGCAATCCGAGATTTCGACCGACATGCGGGCGGTGAGATCGGCGGCGCTCTCCGGCTGGAACGAGAAGGTGGGAATGACGCGCATCGCGAAATCGTGGGTGACCGTATCGCCGATCTGGGCCTCGGTTATGGGTTCGACGAACCGCCGGCCCCAATCGAGCAACGACATCAGGACCGGCCGGACCGCCCAGCCCTTGTCGGTGAGTGTGTATTCGACCCGCGGCGGGAGTTCTTTGAAGTAGTCGCGGTTGACGAGGCCAGCAGCCTCGAGGCGCTTCAGGCGGTCCGACAGGACGTTGGGGGACATGCCGGAGCAGCTCTCGAGAATGTCGTTATAGCGTTGCAGACCGGCCATGAGGTCGCGAAGGATAAGAAGCGTCCAGCGGTCGCCGAGAACATCCAGGGTTTGCGCAATCACGCAGGGAAGGTTGTAGGTCTTCCTGGATGGATCGATTTCGGTGCGCTGGGCCATTGGCGGCTCCCCTTTTCAGCTAGTTAAGATTCTTATCGAAGGCTAGTACTAAGACTATTGACACGATAGCGCCGGGTGCTATTATCTCGCTACAAACCAGTGCTAGCCAAACGCTAGTACCAGAGGTTTCCGAAAACAAGCGTAGTTGAACGGCAGCCGCCGAGTCAACAAGCGAAAGGATGGTCACCACCATGGCGAAAGCCGCAACCACCGCTACCCCGGCGGCCACCACCACCGAACAGCACTTCCATCGCTGGCGAATCGATGAGCCGAACGGCCAGCTGAGCATTGGCACGTGCAAGACGTGCGGAGCCACCAAGGAATTCAAGAACTGGCTGAGCGACGGCGACTTCATCACCAATGAAGAGCACCGGGTTTCTGCCGCAGCCTAACGCCCTCCTGGGTCCGGAGCCTCTCCGCCAACCAGAACGTCCCTTGCCGCCGCCACCATCCCACCGGGTGGCGGCGGTTTTCGCGTTCGGGGATGCGCGGGTCTTAGATAACGCCCTGGGCTTTCAACGCTTCGACTTCCGATGCCGGGAGGCCCAGCAGTTCGCGGAAGACCTCATCGTTGTGTTCCCCGAGGAGGGGCGCACGGGAGGCGACGCGTCCGGGTGTGCCCGTAAGAACCGGGACAACCCCCGGTTGGAGCGTTTGCCCGTAGTCTGCGGATTCCACGGAGAGGACCTGGTGCCGGTCGGCGAAGTGTGGGTCCGCTGCGATGTCCTCCATGAGGTAGACCTTGGTCGCGGGAACGCCATGCCGGTCGAGGGTTTCCTGGCACTCTTCGAGCGTCTTCCCGGCCACCCACTCGCCGAGGATGGCGTGGATCGCGGCGTGGTTCTTCCCGAGGTTCGCCCGCGGAGTGAAGCGTGGGTCGGCCACCAGTTCCGGCTGACCGATCGCGGTGCACAGCTTGACGAATGAGCGCTGGGTGGTCGCGTTGATGACGAGGAAGTGGCCATCGGACGTTTCGAACTGTTCGGCCGGCACCACGCCGGGGAAGTAGTTGCCCGAGCGTTCACGGCCAAAGCCCTGGAGTCCGTAGTTGGCGATGTGCGAGCCGCTCATGCGCCAGACCGCTTCGTAGAGCGCCATGTCGACATCCTGGCCCTTCCCGCTCAGGTCGCGGGCGCGCAGGGCGAGCATTGCACCGAAGGCTCCGAACATGCCCGCGCCGTAATCCGCCACGAAGTATCCGGGCCGAACCGGCGGCCGGTCGGGATAACCGGTGAGCCCGGTAATACCAGCGAAGGCCAGCGCCACGCGATCGAAGCCGGCCCGATCCTTGTACGGGCCAGTCTGGCCATAGCCGCTGATCCGGACGACGACGAGGCCGGGGTTGGTTTCACGGAGGACATCTGGAGAGAATCCCCACTTCTCGAGAGCGCCCGGGCGGTTGTTATCCACAAGCACATCGGCCTTATCGGCGAGCTTGCGAAAAACCGCGGCGCCTTCGGGCTTTGTAATGTCGAGGGTGATCGCTTTCTGGCCGCGGTTGTCCTGGGAGAAGGCGACGTTTCCGCGGTTCGGTTCGCCCGTGATAGGGGGTTCGATCTTGATCACTTCGGCGCCGAATTCGGCGAAAAGGGTGGAGCAGAATGGGCCGGCGATGATCTGGCCGGTTGTAATCACACGGATGCCGGTGAGGGGAAGGGTCTCTTCAGGTGTGGTCATGGTGAGATGAGATGATACAGGCCGTTGGCCGTTGGCCGTTGGCCGTTGGCCGTTGGCCGTTGGAGGATGTACCGGTGGTAGCGGACAAGGAGCAACCCGCGGAAGGAACCTTCTATGATCGCGTGTACGAGTTCGTCGCGATGGTGCCGGAGGGTCGGGTGGTGACGTATGGGCAGATTGCGCTGGAGTTGGGTTCGCCGGCGGCTGCACGCGCAGTTGGGTACGCGCTCCACAACCTTTCCAGCGCAAGCGAGATTCCCTGGTGGCGGGTGGTGAACGCGAGTGGTGGGATCAGTCTGCGAAACCGGGGTATGGAGGCGGATATCCAGCGTGAGCGCCTCGAGGCCGAGGGCATTCCCTTCAGCTTCGAAGGGACGATCCGGCTCGGGGAGTACCGGTGGTACCCGGAGTGAACTGTCGCGCCGATGGCCCCTCCCTTCCCGGGTAGGACGGGGAATGGTGATTACCTGCTGACCGCTCGAATGTAGTCGCGTACTGCGCGAGTGACGGGCCACTCATCGGGCCATCGGGGCAACTCGCTCAACTCGAACCAATCAAGCTCCGCCAGCTCACTTTCCTGGCGTCGCAACTCCCCGCCCCGCACCTCGGCAACGCACACGACCAGGACCGCGTTCAGCCCCAGCAATCCCACCGAATAAGAGCCGAGAATGCGGTCGACGCTGATGCTCAGGCCCGTCTCTTCGCGAGTTTCGCGAATTGCCGCATCTTCTACCGACTCATTCGCCTTCAAGTAGCCGGAAATGAGTATCGGCAGATTCGCACCATGAGGGCGGCCCAGGAGAATTCTTGTCCCATCAGGGACAATCACTCCTGCCACGACAGCGGGACCTTCATAGTGAATGTAACCGCATTCCGTGCATGCGGCGGCGATGTCCTCTTCAGCGGGCGGCGGTGCGCTCCCCATCCACACTCGTTGGAGCTCCTTGCCACAGCGAACGCAAAACATCGCGCACTACTCCTTCCCTGCCCGGGCCTCCATTTTCGAACCCGGGACGTAATAGCGCTGGTGCCAGATGCCGGTGTACGGCTCACCCTGGACGGGCATCCGCCAGGTTCGAACCTTCGATTGGTCAAGTGAAACACGCAGGAGGGCGCGGGGCTGGTCGATCGTCTCCTGCACGTAGTACTCGGCGCCCTCGGCGGGAACGTACCGGCAGGCGATGCGGCGATAGCGCTCGCGCCAGGCATCGTCGTCACCGGTGTCGTAGAGCAGTTCGACAGCGCCTTCCACAGTCACCTTGCGGTAGGGCGCGAGCTGGTCGTCGATGGTCAGTGCCACCCGTGGGTCCACGCGGAGGTGCGCGAGCCATGAGGATTCGGCGCGTGGCGTGATGTAGATCGCGTTGTCCTCGCAGATGAACCAGATCGGTGTGACATGTGGCGCACCGTCCGGGCGAATCGTGGCGATGCGGCAGAGGATGCCCGGTTGCTGAAGGAATTCGTCGCGTTCGGAAACGGAAAGTGGTGGCATGGCGTCGCAAGTGTACGCGGCGGCCGGAGCCTGGCGAAGGCGTACCCAACGGGCTTTCCCTCATACAGGTATCTCATGTTGTTGTCCCCTGCTGTCCACCCTTACGCCACCCCTACGGGTGCCAGAAAACCCTTAGGGAACAGACAGGTGACTGTGCCCCGGAGCTGTCACCTTTCCGTCCTCCCGGTGTCCATGTGGGCTCCTGAAGCCAGCGCCGAACCCCCAAATGTGACCCCGGTGGAAACCTCCACCGAGCCTGCGGGTCGCGGTGGGGGATGGACATGGCAAGCTTCGAAACAACGCATGGGAATCCGCTCGGCGAGGCTGTCCGCGAGTGGCGCCCGGGCCGGTTTGTACCCCTCTACGCGGCGGGTATCCTGATCGGGGCGACACTCGGCATCGGCCTCGGTGCATGGCCGGGCGGAGCAACACCCGTGCGCGAGCACACCGCGGTGGCGCCCACCGCACCCGCCGCACAGAACACCGTCATCGACGATGCGCCAACGTTCGCCTTCCCGGCTGTCGTTCCGGCGACCGTTGAGTTCGCGGTTGACCCGGCAGACCCGTTCCGCGAAGCAGGTGACCCCTTCCTCGCCGTCGTCATCGAGCAGCCCGCTGTAGTTCCCGTTCCTGAAGCCCCGGTGGCGCCGGTACAGGCTCCCGCTCCGATCGTGGTCGCTGCCGCCCCTCCGGTTGCTGTAGCGCCCCCGGCGCCTGCTCCCGCGGTTCCTGCGCCGGCGCCAATCGTTGAGCCAGCAGCACCGCCCTCACCTGCCGCGCCAGCGGTGGAGGCGAAGCCGAACTTCTATGTTCCCGCCGTCTCCGGCGGCCCGGCAACGGGGATGGAACTGCAACTGCTCGGCCTCATCAATGCCGAGCGCGCCAACGCGGGCCTTGCGCCCTACGCGCTCGATGGGGGACTCACCACCATCGCCCGGACGCGCTCACAGCAACTCATCGATCAGAATTACTTCGCCCACCGGGACCCCTACGGCTATTCGATGTACGTCGAATTGCTGGCCCACTTCGGGTACACCTCGTATGCGTGGGCGGGCGAGAACCTGGCGATGAACAACTGGCCCGCAGACACGGCAGCGAACGAAGCGATCCGCGGCCTGATGAACAGCCCGACGCACCGGGCGAACATTCTCGCGGGCGACTTTTCGCGCATCGGCGTGGGCGAAATCACGTCGGCCGACGGACGCCACTTCTTCACGATGATCTTCCTGTCCTGATCGTGAGGCTGCCGCGCGCGTGAACCTATTCGAGCGGTTCGGAGAAGTCGTCGTCGGGTTCGTGGCGGTTGTTCCGGGCCATGAAGTACCCGACACCACCGCCGATTGCGCCGATGATGGCAAGGACCAGCAAGACAAAGACCCAGACCGGCGCCCCACCATCACCGTCGGAAGCGGCGGCACGTTGCCCCGGGGTCGCGCTGGTGATGCCCCCGAGCGGGAGGGTGGGTACCGGGGAACCGGCGCCGGGGCTTCCCGGCGGAATGGTCTGAACTGCACCGGAGGTCGCGTTCGGACTGGCCGTTGTTGCCGCTGTCGGGGTTGCTTTCGGGTCCGGCGTGCGCGTTGGCACGGGCGAAGCAGTGGGAATCGGAACGGGCGTTGCGTTGCCGAAGGCGACGTTCAGGATGACCTGGCCGGGGTTCCAGCGAACGGTCTTCTCGACGAAGCGATCGCCGATCTTGATGCGAACCTCGGCGTTCGATGTTCCGCACCCGGCACGCTGGGATTCGGAGACAACATCGACGACGTAAACGGTGACGCGGTCGGGGCCGTCGCCATAGAACAGCGTTTTGCCACCGAGTCCACACTGGACGTCGCCGATGTAGGCCTCGACCTTGACGCCTTCGGGGAACGGTCCGGCAGCATCGGAAATGGACCCGACAACCGTCGAGGGCGGATTGAACTGCGCGGACGCAGTCTGAAACACCAGCACGGTGAGGAGCGTTGCGGCGATGGAAACCAGGGCCCGCCGCGCAACGGGCGAAAGGATCTTCAAGCAGCTACACCAGGATCGTGATTTGGGGGTCTCCTCCGAGGGTACGGAGGAGACCTGCTAGGCGCACTACCTGGGTAGCGTTAGCGTAAATGGCTGTTTTACCAGCACCCACATGAAGACACCGTTGCCGATCTTGTCGATCGTGTTCACACCTGCCGGCGCTCCCGGGATGTAGTGAGTCCACTCTTCAAGCTCCGGGTCCCACACGTAGATGGCCTCGACTTTATCCATCGAATCGGCGAACGCGGCTTCGAGCGAAATTTCGCCCTGGCCGGTCGGCACAAGATTCCAGCCGGCCGCGAGTGGAACCTCGGTTTCGTTGCCGAAGGGGATGATGATGTCGAGCTTGATCTCGCCTTCGCCATCCGGTGGGAAGCTCACGAGCGGCGAATTATCGATGCGATCACCGGCACAGTTGACGGTGGTGATCGGGTAATCCTCCCAGACGAGGCTGACGTAGTCGTTCGCGCCCGCGAAGATACGCGAATCGGCATCGAGCCATTCGTTCGAGGTGGCATCGGGGCCACCGAGGAACGTCTTGCTTTCACCCGGCTGCAACACACCAATCAGGTCGAGGACCTCGGCGTTACCGACATCCGATGCCTTGGGGCTCTTCAGGGCGAAGCCACCCAGGTTCACCTCGTTCGAACCGAAGTTCTTCACGGTGATCGTTTCCGAACCGGTGCACTGTGCCGCGGTGATGCGAATATCACCCGGGATCGGCGATGGCGGCGCCGGGAACGTGACGGTGACGTTCGTGATCGTGAGAAGACTGTTGGTCACTTTGATCCACGCCTGGCACTCATCCGGCTGATCGGCAATCAGCGGCGGCTTGGCGATGGTGGTGTTAATCGGCTTGCCGAGGTTGCTCGTGGTATCGAACGTTGTGGAAGTAGCAAACCGCCGGGTGCCGTTGATGGTGTATGGGCGGTCCGCGGCCTCGATGATGACCCCATCGCCGGCGTCGATCTGGAAGTTCACCGGAACGCCGAGGGTGTTGTTGTAGTTGGCAGCATCGCAGAAGCCGTCTCGGTCGCGCAGGTGGGCGACCACGTACTTAATCTGGGGCGAGTCGGTGTTCAAGATCGTGACGTCCTTGAATCCTGCCCATCGCCAGGTCGTGTCGTCGACGTTACTGGCCACTGCGGGCCACTTGCCACGGTTGCCAGCCTCCGGGTATTCGACCACGGCGAAATAGGTCGTCGTCCCGGCGATATCTTCGGGCTTGCAGTACGGGTTGCCGGTGATGACGTTGGCGGCGCAACCTTCGTAGCTGAGGTTGCGGTCGCCGAACGTATCGACCGACGCTTCGCCGCCTTCATCGCTGATGCTGCTCATCATGCGAGGCTTCCCGATCGTTCCGAGGAGCGCCGCGACCTTCGTGTGCGGGTTCACGTTGAACGAAAAGTCGTCGATGCTGTCGGGCACGAAGAACCCGGCCGCACCGTCCTTCACCTTCGCTTTGTAATTGTTGAGGGTGCCCTCGTTCTGCATGAAGAAGGTGACGATCGCTCCCGGCATATCGAGTGAACCCCAGGCGCTGCGAAGGTCCGATTCGCCCTTCAAGAGCTCCCAGTCGTCCGGGAGGATCCAGCGGTCCGCGGGCACGGCGCGCCCGTCGGGCTTGATTTCAGCGGGGCGTCCGGAAGGGTTGCTACTTGTGAAGTAGCCGCGAACGTTCGCCGTCACATCGCCAAAGCTCGAAACGAACTGGTCGGGTGTTGCATCGAGGCTGAGGTCTTCGAAGACCATGAACATGATCGGGAAGGCGATCTTCGAATACGGGTTCCCGTCGATGAATGCCTCGATGTCGATATAGCCCTGGACCTCGCTCTCGTAACGAACGGTGGCGGCGCAGTTGTCATCGAACGCGACCGTCGCGCGATCAGGACCATCGAGGACGACCCCGGCATCGGGGATAAACGAACCGGGCTGATCCTTGGGCCGAATGAACTCGACGTGCTCGTTCGAGCAGTCGCGCGAGGAGATGCGGTAGGGAATGGTGACGTACTGGCCGGCCCAGGCGACACGCGGCACCTTCTGGCTGGGGATGAACGAATAGGTGACGTCGACCCACTCCTCATCGACGGCCGGGGTTGCAGCGCCGGGGTAGTAGACATTGACCTTCACGCGGATCTGCGAGTTGCCGCTGCAGCCACCGGAGTTGAGGGTGGAAATCTTGATGTCGTCGGGCGTGGCATCGGTATCGCCCAGACTCGGGTTGTAGGGGTTCCCCGCGAAACCATTGATCTCGAGACGTCCGCCGATACTCACGCCGCCAATTTCCTTCGGCTTCGAATCGTCTGGGACATCGAAGTAGCCGCAGTTGCCGACGATTTCGGCTCGGATGAGCACGCCATCGAGCAGCTGGTCGACGCGTGCGGCGCCGTTGGTGGTGTGCTTGCCGAGCACCCACTCGGTGAACGAGGAGTCCCCGATGAACGTGCCATCGGCGAGGTTGAACGAGAGTGGCACATTGACCGTCTTGTAGGTCACGACGCCGGAGGTGAGCCCGCCGGTGGAAAGCACCGTGCGGTCGATGACGTTCCAGGCCGTGACAAGCGGTCCACCGGGGCCATCAGTCTGACCGTTGCCGTCGTTGTTCGTGTCGAACGTCGCGGTATCCGGCGAACCACCGTTCGAGAAATCGACGTAGATCGAGTGTTCGCCGGGGTCACCGCTGGTGTAGTTGAAGCAAA
>JBATAT010000224.1:0-3432 GCA_049662005.1 Tepidiformaceae bacterium | reverse complement strand
CTCTCGAATTACACTCGGTCGATGACAGGAACCATCGTCCAGGTGAGCAGTTCGAAGGGCGGTGTACCCAAGCTGCCCTTGCTCGAAGCCCTCATCGGCGAGCTCGGGATCGAGGGCGATGCCGTCGCCCACCCCGAGATCCACGGTGGGCCAGAGCGGGCCATCTGCTTGTATTCGGTCGAGGTCATTGAGGCACTTGCAGCCGAAGGGCACCCGATCCGGCCCGGCAGCGCGGGCGAGAATGTCACCGTTCGAGGCATCGACTGGTCTGCCGTCGTTCCCGGTGTGACGCTCCGGCTGGGCAAGGAAGTGACCCTCGAAGTCACCCGCTACACAACGCCATGCGCGACGATCCGGGGCTCGTTTAAGGACAGGGACTCGAACCGCATCCACCACAATGCGTACCCCGGCTGGAGCCGCGTCTACGCGAAGGTCGTGGCCGGCGGGACAGTGCGACCGGGAGACTCGGTCCGAATCGAGGCGTAGCGCAAGAGATGCGGCAGTTCACAAAACCGCCCCGGCTGACCTATGCTGGAAGCATCTCCGCGAGAGGTCTCCGTTGACGCGATAACACCGGCGAAGCGCGAACACGTACGAGGGCAGCCCTGGGCGCCCCGCCGTGTCCCGGTGTGTCATTTCTCTCCCGCTCTCTCCACCGACCGCGTTCTCGTCCCCTATCGATCCGTTCGAGCGGGAGCATGTCCCGTGGAGAACCGGCATGTTGTCCGTATCTGGTCTTGGCCGCGAACTTGGTGGCCGTCCTGTCCTTTCCGGTGTTTCATTCAACCTCGAACGCGGCGAACTTCTCGGCGTTGTCGGTCCCAACGGCTCCGGCAAAACCACCCTGCTGCGGATCCTCGCTGGCCTCGATCAGCCCGATGCCGGCCGCGTAACGCTCGCCCCCGGCACGACGGTCGGCTATCTCGCCCAGGGCTTCGCCGGCCGCGACGCCGAAACTGCCGCCAGCGCATTCCCGGGTGCGTTCGCTTCCGAAGATGCTGCGCGCGAACTTGAACGACTCGCGGTAGCGATCTCCGAAGAACGAGACGAAGACCGGGTCGAACGGCTCTCGCTGGAGTACGACGCCCTGCTCTCGCGGCTCTCAGCCAGCGCCGAATTCGACCTCGGTGCCGCGCGGGCGGCGCTTGGGCTCGAACAGATCGGGCCGGATGCACACCTTGGGCGGCTCTCTGGCGGCGAACTTACGCGGCTTGGATTGCTCGACCTCGTCGCGACTGCGCCAGACCTCATGCTCCTCGACGAGCCGACCAATAACCTCGACGTCTCCGGGCTGGCGTGGTTGGAGGCGGCGCTGCGCAGCTTCCGCGGCGCCGTGGTCGCGGTTTCGCACGATCGGGCCTTTCTCGATTCCAGCGCCCGCCAGATCCTCGAACTGCGCCCGGGTGGCGCAGGGGCCGAGGTGTACACCGGGAACTACAGCGACGTCATCGCCGAGAAGGCACGGCGGCTCGAAGAGCAGCAGACCGCGTACGAACGCCAGGAACGCGAAGCGGCCCAGCTCAGGCAGGCGATCCACAAGATAGAAACGCGCGCGCAGGGCATCGAAAATCGAACCATCGACTTCGCCAAGCGGAAGAAAGCCCTGAAGATCGCTCGCCGGGCGGTCACCCTCAAGGCACGCCTCGAACGTGAGCTTGATTCGAGCGGCCACATCGATCGCCCCGGCCAGAAGCCGCGCGCGTTCTACGGCGGACTCGAATTCGGGACCGCGAACGGCGGTGCAAGCAGGCTCGTCTCCGTGACCGGCGCCGCACTCGAAATCGGCGGACGACGGCTCTTCGAAGGCCTTAATTTCAATGTGAACAGGAGAGAGTGTGTGGTCATTAGTGGACCGAACGGGCGGGGGAAGACCACCCTCCTGCGCGCCATTCTCGGCGAGCACCCGGTGGCAAACGGCGAGATCTCACTCAGTCCTTCCACCCAGGTTGGTTACCTCGCACAGCAGGACGACCCTGCCATCGTTGCGGAAGACCGCGATCTCTCGCCCGTCGAACTGCTTCGGCGGACGGCACCGATGTCGGAGGCCGAGGCGGCGAACTTCCTCCATCGATTCCTGCTCGGGCATTCCCAGGTGGGGACTCCCGTCGCACGGCTCAGCTACGGCGAGCGACGCCGGCTAAGTCTCGCCCTCATCGTCCGCGGCGGCGCCAACCTCCTAATCCTCGATGAACCGACCAACCACCTGGACCTCGAAAGCCGGGAAGCCTTCGAGGATGCCCTCGAAGGCTTCGATGGCGCCATCCTGGCGGTGAGTCATGATCGCCGGTTCACGGAGCGCTTCGCCGATGTGGTGGTTGAGTTGTAAAACCGGCCTACTTTTCGTGGAGCCGTTCTTTCACGGCCTGCCCGGCGGTGTCGTGGTGGGGAATGCCGCTGCTCTGCATGTCGGCGCAGCCCTTCGCCATCGCACCAACAACTTCCGCGAGCGTCTTATTGGAAGCATCAGCGGCCCGCTGGAGCGTGTCGACTGTGATGTTCCGTTCGTCGCCATGCGAAAGCTCGTACCGTCCGCAGCCGCAAGAAATACACATCTCAGTTCTCCTTTGTTGGTTCCTCACGCGGCGCCTTCGGGGCCGCGTGTTGGTTCTTGTAGGTCCCCATCGCTTCGCCATGCTGGCCGGCGGGCTCGGGAGCATCTTTATCCCGATCGCTCTCCCACTCTTCGTTCGATTCCTTGTCGTCGTAGAACGGCTCGGCCTCGCCCTCGAACATCTTCGGGGTCGGTGCATGCTCTCGTTTCGTGTCCATGGCTGCAGGGTAACCACCTCTCCGTGTCATCCACACAAATGAGATGCCGTCGGGTCTATCAGTGTTGTTTCAGTTCACCCATATCGCGGACTCGGGGCCAGCACGGGACGCTCCACCCCCAAGCGATCCCCACCCTACCGCCGCCGTTCCCCGACCGGTGGCGCCAGCGTGCAAAGCTTCATCACCAGCAGGTCCAGCGAAACATCCTCGGACACTTCCCCGAGCTTGTTCGTGCGGTCCGCCTCCACGAGGTACTGGTACGCCTGCTTGATCGTCGCTGGCTTGAACCGCCGCGAGGCCTCGATGTCTTTCTTCAGCGGGAAGTTGTTTGGCCGCTTGAGTTGCTCCGCGATGGCGGGAGCTTGTTGACCCTCGGCAACGAGTTCGACGACCGGCGCGAGCGAACGGTAGCGCGACGTGATCAGCCCGAGCAGGCCCTGCAACGCTTCACCACTCTCCGTCAGCGTTTTCAGGGCGGAGAGCGCTGGCCCGAGCTGGCAGTTGATCAGCGCATCCGTCAGGTCCCACGTTTTCAGCTGGCGGTCGCCGTGAGAGACGCGGTTCACATCGGCGACGGTGACTTCGCCGCCTGCATCGCGCGTGTAGAGCGCAAGCTTGTCGAGTTCGTTGGCGATGCTGAGCGTGTCGCCCTGCAGGAGGTTG
>JBATAT010000223.1:0-4497 GCA_049662005.1 Tepidiformaceae bacterium | reverse complement strand
AGTTCGTCCTTGAGGTAGCCCTCCCAGCTGTGCTCCATCGTGTCGATGTTCACGAGGAGGTAAAGCTGTTGGGTTGCCGACGGTTCGTAGACGCGTGAACGCAGCTCACCGGAACGCGCCGTCGCCTTCCAGTCGATCCGCCGCATCGGGTCGCCCGGCCGGAATTCACGGAGTCCGGCGATCCGCAGCGGGTCCTCGAAAACACGGTTCCCACCTTTTCGCTCGCCAAACGGCCGATCCGACGGAAGGCCAAGGTCGGACATCGGGAGCACGCGCGGGAAAACGATAATCGATTCACGCAGGCCGTCATCCATCGTGCGAGGAAACGCGCCCAGCAAATCCGCGGACTTGATGGTTGCCGGCCCAAACGTGTGGTTCCCGCGTTCAGTGGGGACGATGTTGAACTTCCACTGGTGCTTCTGGTACCAACCGAGCGAGCCGCGCCGGTGCAGCCACTTCATCCCCGGGACCGCGGCAGCACCGAGAACTTCGCCCTCAACCGGGAGTGGCTCGCCAAGGGCAAATCGCCATTCGTACCACGGCAGCGGCAACGGCTTCTGGTTCGAAAGTTCCACGTCGACGCCAATCGTTTCGCCAATGAAGGCGCGCCACTCGCTCGGAACGCGGGTCAGGGTCACGCGGTCGAAGAGGTGCTTGCTCCAGTACCGTGCGACTGCGCCAAGAATGACGATGACCGCACCGATCAATCCGATCGACGGCTCCTCCGCGGCAAAGCCGACAAATACGAGGAACACGCCAACCCCGAGCCACGCCTCGCGAAATGGCATCGCCTAACCTTCGATCGGGACAGGCACGCGGTCCAAGACTTCGGCGAGCACGTCATCCGCATTTCGGCCCCGGAGCCTCGCCTGTGTCGAAAGGATGAGGCGGTGCGGAAGGACGTACGGCGCCATCGTCTTCACGTCGTCGGGCAGCACGTAGTCCCGGCCCGAGATCGCGGCGAGTGCGCGCGCAGTACGGAACAGCGCGAGGCTGCCGCGCGGGCTGGCACCAAGTTCGAAGGCCGGGTCTTCGCGCGTGGCCTGCACGATTCTCACCGCATAGCGCCGAACCGCTGGCTCCACGTGAAGATCGCGTAGCGCGCTCGCGAGGCGAACAAGCTCCTCGCCAGTAATCACCGGCTGAAGCGTCTCCATGGGGTTGGCGCCTTCGAACCTGCGCAGGATTTCATCCTCATCGTCCTCACTCGGATAGCCGAGCTTGAGTCGAACGAGGAAGCGGTCGAGCTGGGCCTCAGGGAGCGGGAACGTCCCTTCGAGTTCGACCGGGTTCTGGGTCGCCACAACAAGGAATGGGCGCGGAAGGGTGGTCGTCACACCTTCGACCGTCAGCTGGCGTTCTTCCATCGCTTCAAGCAGCGCCGCCTGCGTCCGCGGCGTTGCCCGGTTGATTTCGTCGGCGAGAACGACCTGCGCGATCAATGGGCCTTCGCGGAAGACAAAATCGCCGACCTTCTGGTTGTAGAAGTTAATGCCGGTGATGTCCGATGGCATCAGGTCCGGCGTGAACTGGATTCGCTTGAACGTACATCCGAGCGAACGGGCGATGGACTTTGCCAGCGTGGTCTTGCCAAGGCCGGGAACGTCATCGAGAAGAATGTGGCCCTCACAGAGGAGGGCCACGAGGGCGAGCCGGACGACCTCCGGCTTGCCCACGATTACCTGTTCGACGCTGGCCTGCAGACGTTCCGCAGTGGTCTTAATCAGGTCGACGTCTTCGAGCGAAAGGCGATTCGTTGTGGTCACGTGGCGGATGGTACGCGGGAGTGTGCAGGCGTGCGAACTACGGTGAAGCGCCAGTCCTCCTTAGACTCCCGGGGATGGCAACAATCGAACGGCTGCGGATGGCCTATAACAACGTCTACCTCGTCCGCCAAAACGGTCGCCTTGTTGTTGTCGACACCGGCCCGGATTACCGCGGCGCACGCGAGGAACTGACCACCGCTCTGCATGGCGCAACGCCAGAACTGGTCGTTGCCACCCATGGCCACCTCGACCACGCCGGACTCGGCCGCTGGTGGCAGTCCAGGGGCGTGCCAGTGGCTGTCGGGCTCGATGACGAACCAGCGGTTCGAGGCGAAACCGACCACGATATCGGGCGAATGGCCGCCTACGTGGGTTCGATCGGCGCACCTTCCGATGTTGAAGCGGGCGCTTTGGCAGGGCTGCAACAACGGAGAGCCGCCCTTCGAGCTATGCGTGAACCGGGAGACTGGCCGGCGGCGACCGCTGGGCGGTGGCCCTCCGGGCTTCGCTACGAGACGTTCTCCCCCGAAAGGACAATCGCTGCCCGCGAGGAACTGCCCTGCGGACTGACCGCCATTCCCACGCCCGGCCACACCCCAGGGAACCTCGTGCTGGTGCACGAAGCAGACGGCTGGCTCTTTTCGGGGGACCAACTACTCCCCGAGATAACACCTACTCCTGCCATTCAGTTTCATCGCGGCGAACGGTTCGCGAGTCTGCCGCGGTTCCTCGACTCGCTTCGACTGTTGCAATCGATCGAGACGAATCTTCACACCTGCTATCCGGGCCACGGGGAGCCGTTCGAGCGGCCCGAGGGAGAGATCGAAGCGAACCTCGCATTGGCCGAGCAACGGACCGAGCGGGTGCTCGAACTCTTCGCGTCCGAAGGACCGGGAACTCTCTACAACGTGGCCGAACGGATGTACCCGCGTGCCCTGCGCCGCCGCTTTTGGCCCATCATCGCCACCGTCCAGGGGCACCTCGACGTGCTCGCCGAGGCGGGCAAAGCAACATGCGAAGAAGGGGTCTGGTCGGCATAGGCGCCGAAGCCTCCCCTATCTCCGGGCCCCGGCAATCCCGATGCTGGCGTTTGCTACCATGGTGCTATGGCATTTGCAGAGGTCGCATCCCGCAGGCTCGGCACAATCGGCTTCCGTTCGACGGCGCCCCGACGCGCCGTGCTGCACGCCATCCAGGATTCGCCGGGGCCATTTACGGTCGAGGACCTGTTGGCCGGCACTCCCTCAGTCGGCAGGGCAACAGTCTTTCGCACAATCAAGCTGCTCCAGGAGCTCGACCTCGTTTGCCGCGTGCCGCTCGAAGATGGAAGCGTCCGTTACCAGCTTTCGGATGGCGGACACCACCACCACCTGGTCTGCCGCAACTGTGGTTCGTTCACCGAATTCAGCGACCTGGAAATCGACGCGCACATCCAGGAACAAGCGAGCAACCACGGCTTCGCGCTCCAAAGCCACAGCCTCGAACTTTATGGACTCTGCCGGGAGTGCCAGTAGCCGTTCCTGCGCAAAGCAGTGTTGCGGTAGGCTTTTCAGGCGTGCCGGGGTGGCGGAATGGCAGACGCAGCTGGCTTAAACCCGGCGGCCGAAAGGCGTGTGGGTTCGAATCCCGCCCCCGGTACCACGCTTCAACGTTCCCGTACCCGCGCCCAGACGCGCCGTGCCCCATCGAGAGGTACGTCTCGGGGCCGATCGAGCTCCCAGATCCACTCGAGGTACGTCGGAAAGTCGAACACCTGTCGGAGCGGACCCCGACTGGCAGTCATGTGCGCATACCTCGTGAGGATGCGCCCACCTCTCCAGAACTCGGATGACGCGTTCTGGGCATGAAAGTCGACCCTCGTCAAGCGAGGTTGTGGCAGTTCGCGCAGGCGACGAAGGACGTCATCCGGAATGGCTGAAGAATACTGGGCACCCAGCTCGAGCGACGAAAAGAGCACGAGACCCAATTGCCTCCGCCGCGCCTCACGCACGATGTAGTCCCAGTCGATGGCGCCAGGTTCCTTGAGCAGCCAGGCAACGTCCGCAACCCAACGAATAGCAGGCACCCAATCCCATCTCGTCCCATGGACACAGGCATGGATCAGATGATCCTCACGCGAGAGCGTCTGCACTGATTCCGGCCCGATCCGGGCATGAACTGACCGCGCTCGGAGGGCCCGATCCACGTCCGGATGGACGCGCTCTTCCAGCATTGCCCGGTGAAGGTCGAGTTCCACACCATCAACCCCCACAAGAGGCATCGCATGAAACACGGCCGCGCGGCGGAGGAAGTCGCGAACCGAACCTCGCGTCGGTTCCCAGCCTGCTCCGAGCAACGCGTGCACCGCACGGTCGAAGTTTGCCGGATCCACGAGCAGATCCACATCGAGCATCGGTCGCAGAGCTGGCTCCGGATAGACCGTCGCGATGAGCCCCAGTCCCTTCAGCGCGAGCGGCTCCAAACCTGCATCACGAAGCACCTTGATGGCGCGCAAGCCCGCGGCGATGGCGAGCCGGTTCCTGTACCACGATTGCCGGTAGACGCTCTTCAGATGGCCGAGTTCGCCTTCGTCGAGCCCTGCATCCTTCAAGTTGCGGTAGACCACAGGCAGCATCCGGAACGTGCCCGCGTCGGTTCGGTCGAGGTTGTTGGTCAGCGCTTGAAGACGCCGAAACGCTGGGACGGCACTTTCCGCCGGCAACAGTGCCGCGCCCAGAGCAGCGCGCTGAAC
>JBATAT010000222.1:0-1754 GCA_049662005.1 Tepidiformaceae bacterium | reverse complement strand
CACCTGGCGCAAGTTCGGAATACTTCCCGAAGATCACAATGTGACGCCGCGGGTGTGGTACCGGGCGGATATCGAGGACGGGATCGGGTTCGGTCATGGATGTTCTCCTGCTCCCCAACCGGGGCCGCGCGCGAGGTGTGCATCCACTGTACCAGCGATACCGGAGGTCGTGTTCCCGCCGTATCTTTCGCGCGAGGCGACGGCGGCGGAAGATTGGATCACAGCCGGTGGGGTAATTCAGCCGGACATGTGGCACCGTGGGACGATGGGAAGTGGATGGCGCACTCGTGGACGCCCGCGATATCCGGATCTATTCACGCCAGCCGAACAGCGGGTCCTCTCGGGGCTCGATCGCGACCTAACGTACCAGCAGGTCGCGGACGAACTCGGTGTGAGCTACGACACCGTGAAATACCACGTCTCGAACATGCTCTCAAAGGCTGAAGTGGCGAGCAGGACAGACTTGGTGCGGTTCGCTCGCAGCCATCCGGGGCGGAAGTGGCTGCGTTCCGGATGGCTGGTCCCGCTCGCCGCCTCCCTCGCGGCAGGTTTCGCCATCCTCGTGGTGATCGTCGTTCTGGTGGTGCGCTTCGCCACCGAGGATGAGGCAGATCCCGCGGCGGGGGCGACGGAAGTGCCAACTACGGCGGCGACGCCTAGCCCGAGCACTCCAGAGGCCGCGACTGCGACGCCAGGGCAATCCGCAGTTCCGAAGACCGGCGTGAGCGTTGTCGATGCCTTCATCGCGGCAATGCTCTCCGGTGACACCGCGACCCTGGAAACACTCATTGATTACGGAGAGATCGGGTGTGTGGCCCAGGCCGACGGCATCGGCTCGCCGCCGATATGCGAGCCGGGCGAAGCACCGGGCACCCTGGTGAAAGTCATCGGTTTCTCGAACTGCGAAGGCGGGTACAGCACCGAGGGAAACGTTATGAGATCTCTGGGGTTCTGGACGACCGCGGGACCGCGTCTGTTCTCGGTTTCCCACCGTAGCGGAGGCGGGTATGCCGTTTTGTTCACCTTCGAACGCTGGGCCGATGGCACCACACGTCAGGGTCCCGCGACAGGAACAGCGTTCCTGCTCTCCGATGCCGGAGTGCGAGCCACGGTCTCGGGCTGCGCCGTAAGTGCTCGGGCTCTGGCGTTGCAATACCCCGACTATGTCATCCCGCCGCCCCCGCTCCCGGCTGTGCCCTCGGACACGGCGAAGACCGGCATTCCACCCGTCGATCGGGTCATTCGTGCGATCACAATCCGCGACCTCCAAGCCCTTCGCGATCTCATGCAGCCCGTCGATGTTGGCTGCGGACCGGAGTGGTGGACGCCGTACTGCTCTCCGGACCAGGCGCAAGGGACGCTTATCCCGTCGATGACGATTCGACAGTGTGACGGCGAGCAGTTCTGGCTCGCGATGAATGGGATGCTCACGGACATCGACCGGGAACTTGGGCCGACCCCGAAGGTTGTTGCGGTCGCCCGTGGGTCGGCACCGGAAGCATGGATCGTCGTCTTCGATGGCAGCCTCGCGCCGGCCGTGACCGATGGCGGGCGTGCATTCGTCCTTTCGACCGATGGCCGCATCACTGCCGTCGACCGCAGCCGCCGGGAGTCGGCGAACCAACTCGCCGCCCGGTACACGGATTTCCTCCTCGCGCCGGAGGAGAACCCTTAGCGCGAGCCCCGGAGCCGCGGGTCGAGTTCGTCGCGGAGGGCATCGCCGAGGAAGTTGAACGAGATCACGAGCAAGGCGA
>JBATAT010000221.1:0-9755 GCA_049662005.1 Tepidiformaceae bacterium | reverse complement strand
ACGGGGCGCATGCACACCGAGTATCGCTGGTGCCTCGAACAGGCTGAGGAAAACAGTGAGGTGCGCGTCATCGTGGTCACCGGGGAGGGCCGCGGATTCTGTGCCGGCGCCGATTCCCAGGCACTCGCGGGCCACATCGCCAGGGGTGGCTACGATCCCGGCACCGGCGACGACATCGCCAATCCCGGCTACGGTATTCGCCCCGAATTCGATACGAACTTCGCCTTCCACTTTGGCCTCACGAAGCCGGTCATCGCCGCGATTAACGGCCCAGCAGCTGGCGTTGGGCTCGTGCTCGCCTGTTTCGCCGACATTCGCTTCGCCGCAGCCGGTGCGAAACTGACCACTGCCCACGGGCGGCTCGGCCTGCCAGCCGAATTCGGGCTCTCGTGGTTGTTGCCGCGCCTCATCGGCCTTTCCCGCGCCCAGGAGTTGCTCATCTCCAGCCGCGTGTTCATGACGGAAGAGGCTCACGCGATCGGCCTGGTCCACCACCTCCTGCCCGGCGACGAACTGATGCCGGCGGTCTACGCCTACGCTGCAAATCTCGCCAAAACTGTTGCCCCGTCTTCGACTCGCATCACCCGCCAACAGGTCTACATCGACCTCCATCGCGATATCGGCTCGTCGGTCGCAGAGAGCGAGAGCCTTCTCAATCGAATGATGGCCGGTTCCGACTACAAAGAGGGCGTGAAAGCCCTGCTCGAAAAGCGCGAACCGAACTTCTAAGGATTCATCCGCTGCCGCGCCGGCCGAAGCTATGGCAACGCCAGCGACGCCTCGATCACGTCCCCGAGCACCTTCGCGCGCGTCGCCCCTGCCACGAAGGTTGGCTTGTACCGGTCTTCGATCTGGTAGGGCACCATTCGCACGGTTGCGAGCCGTTTGTCGTGGAAGGTCGCTTCGAGGAGGTAGCCCTGCGTGTGTTCGGGCGTCCATCGCTGGTCGAAGATGAAGTTCCCGAGCGCATAGGCAATGAAGACGTCGTCGCGCACTTCGATCGCCTGGACCCAGTGGGCCTGGTTGCCGACCACGAGGTCTGCACCGGCTTCGGCGGCCGCGCGCAACCCCTTGATGCTGCGTGGACTCGGCGCGTGCGTGTCTTCGGTGCCGCTCTGAATCTGGACGACGACGATGTCGACCTGGGCCTTGAGCGCGCGCACTCGCTCCTGCAGACGAGTCACGCCGAGCATCTCCGCCGGCTTGTAGAACGCTGGCTCGGCGGGAGGATCGGCCTGTTCGTCTTCGTAGCTGTCATCGAGCGGCGCCGTGCCGATGGAATCCTCGGTCGCCTGCAGGTACTCGGCAGCGATGTCATCGAACCCGAGCACACCAATCTTCAGGCCGTGGACTTCGAAGATGGCCGGCGCAAGCGCCTCTTCCAGGTTGTTGCCGCCACCAACGGTCTTGATCCCGGCGGCGTTCAACCGCGTCATCGATTCGATCAGCGCCTGGCTCCCGCACGAACCTTCCCCGCAGTCGAACGCGTGGTTTGTGGCCAGCGTCATCTCGTCGATCCCGGCAAGCGTGAGCGCCTCGATCACTTCGGGAGGCGAGGTGAGGTTCGGGTACTCCATCACGATGCAGCCGTACGGCTTGCCCAGGCCCTGGATGCTCCCATCGAGCGAACTGAGGGCGAGGTCCGCGCCAGCCAGGTATTCGCCGACCGGCCCGCGCAGTGCCGCTCCCCAGTCGCCGGTCGCCTCGATCGCGGCCAGGGAGCAGCGCGACTGAAGGACATCGCCGGTCGCCACGATGCGCGTAATGACCGGCAACTTCGCCGAAACAGCCTCGCGGATCATTTCGATGGCGCCTTCGCCGTGTTTTGACCTGGCGAGCACCTGGGCTTCTTGCTTAAGCGGCCATGCAGTGGCGTCGCCGAGACCGCGTGCGATGTCCACACCATCGAGGGCGATGGCCACCAGGTTCGGCCGCAACTCGCCGATGGGCACGATCGCGGTGATGCCCGAGCCGACCGTCATGGCTCCGCGAAGGGCATCGTAGCTTTCGAATCGCGTCACCGCGGGTTCAGCGAGGCTCGTATCGCCAATGAACGGCTGGATCGTTGCCAGGTCGGGCGTCACGACCGCCAGCTGGATTGGCCCGGGGATGCCCGCGAGGTCGCCCCAATCAACCGTTTCCCGTTTCCACATGCGTTCGAATGCGTCACGGGTCAGCGAATCGACCCCTGCATCGAGCGCGGCCACGGGCACGAAGTACCCCAGCGGGACGGCGCTGTCGCCGCTTCCGGGAACGAATTCGATATCAGGAGTCTTGCCCACGCCAACAGCCACCAGTCCGAGGGATTCGCCTCCCGCAGGCAACTGGCCCGAGTAGGTGAGTCCGGCAGAGGCGGTTGGCGGTGGAGGCTTGTCCGTCGGAACCGTGGGCAACGCGGCAGCACCGCGCAGCTCCCCATCGGAAATCACCGAGAAAAGCACGATCGCAAGCGCCACAAGGCTCCCGGCCAGCGTAGCGATCGCCAGGACGAACAGCGGGAGCCATGGGTTCCGCTCGCGCACGGCGGGTTCGCGTGCCATCCGCCCATGGTCGAGTGGCACACCCCGCGCGTCAATTCAGGGGAAAGTCCGGCGGGCGGGTCAGCTCGCCTTCGCGTACCAGGTTTCGGGCGTGCCGCTGGCGCTCTCGATGAAGCTGAACGCTTTGGCGAGGACCCGGTCCATCCCGCCGCAGGCCGCCTCCACCTGCGCCAGTTCGGGCGAGAGCGGCGGCACCTGGCCAATATCCAGGTCGTAGCCGCAGAACAGGCCGTAGTGCAGGAGGAGGTGGTTCGATTGCGCGACAACCCCGGCAAGTCCATCGCCGGCCGCTGTCAGGGAATCATCGTGGTGGCAGCGAACGGCATCGACGAGGTGGCCGGGGAACTTCCAGCGTTCGCCCAGTGCCTGGCCGATTTCGTCGTGAGCGAAGCCGGTGACTTCGAGTTCCGCATCGTGTAGCGACATCTCGCCGGTGCGGGCGATCGAGATCGCTTGCGAAAACTCCTGGGGGAGCACCTGGCGCAGCACAAGCCGGCCGATATCGTGGAGGATGCCCGCTGTGAACGCGTCTTCGGGCTTGGCCCCGAGCGTCTTCTTGGCGAGTGCCTCCGCTGCGACCGCCACCCCCACGCTGTGCCCCCAGAAGAGGTCCAGGTCGAAGCCATCGTCGACGCCGGAGCGCTTGAACGTGTTCATCATGCTCGCGCCGACAGAAACCTGGCGAACCTGCTTGAAGCCGAGCATCACGACCGCCTCGCGGACGGTACTGATCCGGCGTGCGAACCCGTAGTAGGCCGAGTTGCTGATCCGGATGAGCTTCGCGGTCAGCGCCTGGTCGGTGGCGAGCACCTGCGCGAGGTCCATCGCGCTGGTGCGGTCGTCTTCCGCCATGCCCATCACTTTCGCAGCAACAGCCGGCAGCGGTGGAAGGTCATCCACCCGGTTCAGTAGTTCGTTCGCGTCCTTGCCCATCGATCTCTCTTTCGGCCAGATGGTCGCCGCTCTGAACGCTTGAACCGGATCTCCACCGCCGGAATCGGGGAACACGAGCACAAAACGGCCGGGCGATCACGGGACAGTTGCTTCACCTGCCTTGTTTTTCTCGCGGGGCGGGGCGAAACTCCCGATCCACCAGCTTCGGAGGTTCCCAATGGCCACTGAGATTCGAATTAAGACACTTGCTGACATCACAAGGGTGCACGCCCGTTCGCAGGGTTCGGCCAGCGCACTCGTCTTCGAAGGCCGGGAGACGACCTTCGCCGAGCTCGACCGTCATGCGAGCCAGGTCGCAAATGGCCTCATCGCGGCGGGCCTTAAGCCGCAGACGCGTGTCGCCTACCTCGACAAGAACTCCGACCGGTTCTTCGAAGTGCTGTTCGGAGCGACGAAGGCCAACGATGTTCTGGTGGCGGTGAACTGGCGGCTGGCGCCGCCGGAAGTGGCCTACGTCGTTAATGATGCAATGGCCGAAGTGCTCTTCGTCGGGCAGGAGTTCTTCCCCGTGGTCGAGAAGATCCTGGGCGACCTGAAGACGGTGAAGCAGGTCATCGCTCTCGACGCCGCTCACGATGGCTGGTCCTCCTATGAATCGTGGCGCGATTCGCAGCCTGATACGGACCCGAACTTGCCGATCGCAGCGACTGATGTGGCCATCCAGATGTACACGAGCGGAACAACCGGCCACCCGAAGGGTGCCCAGCTCACCAACGAGAACCTGCTCACCCTACTGCCGACTGCAACCCGGGAATGGGGGCGGCCCTGGACGGCCGGCGATGTGAACCTGGTCTGCATGCCGCTCTTCCACATCGCCGGAAGCGGCTGGGGGATCGTGGGGCTCTTCGCCGGCACAAGGACCATCGTCCTGCGCGACATCATTCCGCCGGAGATCCTTCGGGCTATCCCGGAGTACCAGGTAACGAAGGCGATCTTCGTGCCTGCCGTCTTACTCTTCCTGACCCAGACGCCGGGAGTCAATGAGACCGACTTTTCGAGCCTCGACCTTATCGCTTATGGCGCCTCACCGATTCCGCTGGACCTGTTGCGCGCTTCCATGGCGACCTTCAAATGCGATTTCGCCCAGGTGTACGGCCTGACCGAAACCACGGGCGCCATCACCTACCTTCCGCCCGAGGACCACGACCCGGACGGCAACCAGCGGATGCGATCCTGCGGCCGGGCGATGGGCGGCGTGGAGATTCGCATCGT
Organism: Tepidiformaceae bacterium; assembly: GCA_049662005.1. Lineage (GTDB taxonomy): Bacteria > Chloroflexota > Dehalococcoidia > Tepidiformales > Tepidiformaceae > Amarobacter. Next base: position 5,049 of record JBATAT010000221.1, on the reverse strand, counting down.
CGATGCCGAAGGTAACGACCTGCCGGCCGGCGAAGTCGGCGAAATTATTGTGAAGACGAAGCAGAACATGAAGGGCTACTGGAACCTGCCCGACGCCACCGCGAGCGCGCTGCGTGGCGACTGGTTCTACACCGGCGACGCCGGCTACCTCGACGCCGACGGCTATGTCTACATCCACGATCGCGTGAAGGACATGATCGTTTCGGGCGGCGAAAACGTGTACCCGGCCGAAGTCGAATCCGCGCTCTTTGGCCATCCTGCTATCGCTGATGTCGCCGTTATCGGTGTCCCGGATGACCGGTGGGGCGAAAGCGTCAAGGCGATCGTGGTGAAGAACCCCGGCGTCGAGGCCGATCCGGCCGAGATCATCGCCTACGCCCGCGAACGCATCGCCGGGTTCAAAGTTCCGAAATCCGTCGATTTCGCCGATGCCCTTCCTCGAAACCCTTCGGGGAAGATCCTCAAGCGCGAGCTTCGCGAACCGTACTGGGCCGGGCGGGAACGCCAGGTGAACTGAACGGAGCAGGGCGCGATGGAGTCAGTCCGGGTGCTCCGCTAACCACCTTGCCGCAGCCCGGACGGCCTTGCCCCGGTGACTGATCTGGTCTTTCTCGTCGTCCGAGATCTCGGCCTGCGTGCGCTTACCATCGACCAGGAAGATCGGGTCATAGCCGAATCCGCGTTCGCCGCGAGGTTCGAAGCCGATGCTGCCCTCCTGCACGCCCTCGAACAATTCAACGTCGCTCGTTCCGGGCCGGGCGAGGGCCACCACGGCCCGGTAGCGTGCCGTCCTGCCAGCCGGCAGCGTGGGACCAAGTTCACGCAACATAAGGGAGGTGCGCCCAGGGTCATCCAGGCCCGGCCCGCCGTAGCGCGCCGAATACATCCCGGGGCCGCCACCGAGCGCATCGACTTCGACACCTGAATCGTCGGCGAGGGCGAGGCAGTTACCGGCCTCGGCAAACGCCTTCGCTTTAAGCGTCGCGTTCTCCGCGTAGGTCGTGCCGGTTTCGTCCACATCCAGGGCGATTCCCAGTTCTGCGGGGGTGACCACGTCGAACGGGCCGTCCGCGAGGAGGCGGCGGAATTCGCGCACCTTGCCGGGGTTATTCGTCGCGAGGAGGAGGCGCTTCCGTTCTGTCACCATCGTAGTTTCCGCCCTCGATGATTCACCGCCAAACGCTGCCCGGGAAGGAGCGCCCCTGTGGTAGAGTCCCCGAATCTCTTTCGAGGCGAACGAATATGCGTGCAATGGTCCTTCGTGGAAAAACCCTGGCCGTCGAAGATGTGGAAGTCCCGAAGCCCGGCCCGATGCAGGTCCTCGCGAAAGTGCTCGCCTGCGGCATCTGCGGGAGCGACCTCCACGCCGCGAAGTACATGGAAGACATGATCGCCGCCTCGCGCCTGAGCGGAAGTGCAGCCTGGGATAGCCGCGCCGAGACCGAAGGCATGGTGATGGGCCATGAATTCGTCGCCGAAGTGGTGGAGGCTGGTCCCGGAGCGGAATCGTGGGCGAACGGCACTCGCGTCACCTCGGTGCCGATTCTGATCGACCCGTCGACGCCCAACGGCTACGCGGCCATCGGCTACAGCACGGTCTTCCCGGGTGGCTACGGTGAGTACGTCATCATGAGTGCGCCGATGCTCCTGAAGGTGCCGGCTCAGCTCGAAAGCGTCGTTGCGGCTACGACCGAGCCGTGCGCCGTCGGTCTCCACGCCGTTCGCCAGGCAGGGATGCAGGCAGGCGAATCGGCAATCGTGATGGGCGCCGGGCCGATCGGGCTGATGACACTCATCTGGCTCAAGCACGAAGGCGTTTCACACGTGACGGTGAGTGATTACGCGCCCGCGCGGCGCGAACTGGCCGCCAAACTTGGCGCCGACCTCGTGGTGGACCCGGCCGATACCAACCTGGCGGATGCGCACCGCGGGGCACTCGGCGCCGCTGCCGGGACCGGTATCCCGGTCGTCTTCGAGTGCGTCGGCGTGGAGGGGACGCTCAGCCAGGCGATGCAACTGGTCGATCGCGGGGGCCGTGTCATCGTCGTCGGCGTGTGCATGAAGGAAGATCGCATCCATCCGATGGTGGGCATCAACAAGCAGTTGACCCTCAAGTTTGTGCTCGGGTATTCGCCCGAAGAGTACGCGGAAGCGCTCACCGCCCTGGGCGACCGCAAGATAGACACCTCGCCAATGGTCACGAGAACCATTTCGATCGATGAACTGCCGGCCGCGTTCGAAGCGCTGGCCGAGCCGAACGACTGCAAGATTGTGGTGGTGCCGTAGGGCCTGGAGCGCCGGGTATGGACCTCACCCCCTGCCCCTCTCTCACGCTTGGGAGAGGGGAGTTCGGCTTTCCTCGTAGAGCGGACCTCGCCCCCGGGTAGGGATTCTGCTCTCCCGACTCCTGCGTCGCGGGAGAACGGCGGACGGGTAGTCTGGCGTATGGTGCGAGTTTGCGGGGTTCAGCGGTGGAGGTGGTATGGCGCGGTGGCGCTCGAATGACGCCTGAAGGCTCGAGAGCGTGGTGGTGCCGTAGGGGGTGTGGAGCGCCGGGTCTGGGCGATCGACGGGCGCGAGGCATCGCAGCGCTCCTTGTCAGTCGCGCCTGTTGTTATCCGTGGTCGCGGCGGTTGGCCTACAGCTCGAGGGCGGTCAGCAGTTCGGGGAGGTGGCCGATCACGCGGTCTGGCACGTGGGCAGAGTCTTCTTTCAACTCCAGGCGGTCGCGATGGATCCAGGCGGCGTGCACGCCGGCACTCTGGGCGCCGCCAATATCTGCATACAGGTTGTCGCCGATGTGCCAGGATTCTTCCGGTTTCGAACCGACGGTCTCCATCGCGTGGCGGAACACCTCGGGATGCGGCTTCCCACGGCCGTATTCGCCTTCGATGACGATGACATCGAAGTGCCGGGCGAGATCGAACCGTTCGATCTTCCAGCGCTGCATCTCCTGCGGGCCGTTGGTTATCAGGCCGATACGAAAGTTCTCCGCGTGCAGCCGGTCAAGCGTAGCGAGCGAATCATCGAACAATTTGAAGCGGCTCGATTGCTCATCCCAGTACCTGTCGGCAAGGCGCCGCGCGTAGGTCGCATCGAGTTTCCGGTTGGTCAGGGCAGCTTCGACATTGTAGATGCGCGCATCGTGCAGCTTCGTGCGCCAGTGCTCGACTGCCGCTTCATCCTTCCAGAAGGTCATCATCTGTTCGCGGATGGCGAGATGGAGGTCTTCGGGATCACAGCCGAGTTCGAGGCCGAAGTCTTTACAGGTCAGTTGCCACGCTTCGGCCACGCCGCCCGAGGTATCGAGCAGGGTGTCATCCATATCGAAGAAAATTGCACGAGGGGTCATGCATCCATTGTAGAACAACGTATGGGCGCGCGAGGGAAAGCTCGCGTTCCGCTACGATCACCGCCGAAACCGCGCGAACTGGCGCGGGCGACCTTCGGAGGTATTCACTTGAGCCAGGACCGTCATCTGCGTTTCCACTACCCGCATGCCCATCTCGCCGCGCCCTTCGGCTCGAACACCTTCGGCAGCGTGGCCGAACGGCTCGCGCGCTTCTTTGGTACGCCGCAATACCTGCTGGCCCAAACCGCCGTCGTCATCGGTTGGATCGCTATCAACGCCGTGGCGCTAACACACTTCGATCCCTATCCGTTCATTCTCTTGAACCTCGCCTTCAGCACGCAGGCCGCCTATGCCGCGCCGCTCATCCTGTTGGCCGAAACCCGCCAGGCCGACCGCGATAAGGACTGGTCCGCGGCCGATGCACGCCACCGCGAAGACCTCGCGACCACCACGATCACCTTGCTCGAGCAGAACACGCGGCTGACCGAGGAGGTTAAGCGACTCTCCGAAGACATCCAGGCGCTGACGCAGAAGATTCACTCGACGGTCGCACCGAACGACTGAACTACTCAGGCAGGAACGGCCGCCCCGAGGAACTCCAGGAAGGCGGCATTGTATTCGTGTGGGTACTCCACCACGCCAGCGTGGCCGCCTTCGAGGGTCACCAGCTTCGAACCAGGGATCAGCTTAGTCAGGGCCTCGGAGTTTCGCGGCGGCAGGAGCGTATCCTCTTCGCCGGTTACCACGAGCGTGTTCGCCGCGATGTTGGCGGCGCGCCCGGTGGTATCGAAGGCGAGGATTGCCTGCGCCTGGCGAATGAAGGCGTGGTCGAGCTGGCTGTAGGGATTGTCGATGGTTGCCTGGATGGCGTTTTCGAGGCGGAGGGGATCATCCATGAGTTTGGCGCTGTAGATGTACGGCGCCGTTACGCGCGCTATCTGTTCACGGCTCAAGTTCGATTGGCGAATTTCGACCAGGTTCTGGATCACCGTCCTCGAGTAACCATCGAGCTTGGCCGAACTTGCCAGCAGGATCAGCTTGTTGACCTTGTTCGGATACTTCAGCGCGAACTCCTGGGCGATCATTCCACCCATGCTGTAGCCGAGGATGCTCGCCTGGGCGATCTTCAGTTCGCCAAGGAGGGCCGCCAGGTCGTCCGCCATGCCCTCGATGGAATACGGCTTGTCCGGGGCGCCGGTACGCCCGGCGCCGCGGTTGTCGTAGGTGATGACGCGAAACGCTTGCGCCAAGGCCGGGGTCTGCAACGACCATGCCTGGAGATCGCTCCCGAGGCCGCGAATGAGCACAAGTGGCTCGCCGCTGCCCGCTTCTTCGTAGTACGTAATGAGATCGCGCGTGGGGACGTAGGGCATGAACGAGTTCCTTAACCGGTTGTGTCTGGATTGTACCGGGAGCGCTCGTCTACCAGCCATTAGCGAACCACGGCCAACGCCGCGTTACCCGTGCTGGCGCTCTTCCTCTTCCCGGTTCCTGCCGGTGAGCGCGATAAGTTCCTCGTGGAATTCGAACCAGACGGTGTGGTAGCTGTCCTTCAGCGGGGATGCCAGCATCGATTGGTCGCCGCTTGCGAGGGCGGCCAGCGCAGAATCGAACCGGCGCGGGTATCCGCGTAGCCTCGGAACGGCCTCCGCAACCCCCTCCACCACCGGTCGAAAACTGGAATGGAGCGTTTGCAT
>JBATAT010000220.1:0-2272 GCA_049662005.1 Tepidiformaceae bacterium | reverse complement strand
TGAGACGAGATCCTACGATGGCGGTGGGTACGAGCGAAGAGTCGGGTGAGGTCTTCAGCTTTGGTTAGGACGCCGGCCCGCTGATTCGCCAGCCGCGGGCGTTCAATCCGGTGTTCGGCCACCGATGTTACGCTATGTCCTTCAGGAGCAATTCCATGCCCAACAGCACCGAACTATCCCAACTTGGTTATCTCGTGGAGCTAACCCGAGCCGTCTGCGACGACGACAAGGATCTCCTTGCGCGGCGGTACAACGACATGTACGGCAACCTCGTGGGCGAAGTCATCCTCGAGGAGCGGGATCCGGTCCTCCGCTTCCTCCTCGTCGTCGAGGATGCGGCTGTTGCGATGCACGTCGAGGCAACACTCCAGAACGATACGCGGATGGAATCCAGGGCGCGCCGCGCGGTGCTGACCTACCCCCGGGATTCGGAGGTACCGCCAGGTGTGCTGCGGGACGGTGATGCCTGGCCCGCGGGAGACCACATTGCCTATGCCTTCCCCTCGGAACAACAGGCGTTGTTTTCCCTGCAGAAGTCGTGAGCGTCTACAACCGCTGACGGCCCGATCCACGTCAGCAGTACCGGTTTGTCTTCGAGAACGAAGGGACGTGGTACCTGTTTAATTTGCGGCTTCGCGCGTTAGCCCTGGCCGCCGAGTTCTGCCGGAGCGCCCGCAGTGCGATCGTCGGCATCCTTCGCAGACTGAACGGCCGCAGCCGCTCCGGTAGCGTTCTGGTCCGTGTCTTCCATCGACAGATCGCGCTGGTCTTTCCGGCCACGCATGCTGCGGGCAAGGCCGGAGATTCGGTGGCGAACGCGCTTGAGCCCGGGCCCGAATTTATGCGATAGGGTTTCTGTTGTCTTCAAGAGGGTGCCTCAACTTTCGGGCGGATCACGAGAGATTTTGGGATTGCATGTCTCTAAAGGGGGTCGCGCGGTTCGCGACGCGAGAGCGGCGCGAAGCTCGCCCAGAACAAGAGCGAGAGCACAAGCCCGACGAGTCCGACCAGCATGAGGATCACGCCGACTACCTGGATATCGATGCCGGTGACGGTGGCAGTCACGGCCCAGGCGAGTATCGCGCCAACGGCGATGAGGAACAGGCTCATCACAAGGGTTCCATTTCCAATGTACATATTTCTGCCCCTCCATCGGGCTTGGACCTTGTTGCGGTAAATCCGTCCGCCAGACTCCCTACGTGGCTGGCCAATCGGGCCGCGCGTAGCGGACATCGAACTGATCGGGCCCACCGCGACGGAATAGTCGCTGCAAGAAATTGGCCCGTCCGCTGATGCGACGGACGCCCTGAGTGGTCCAGCCAGAACGGATCATTCGCTCTTCGTCCTTCTGAAACGATGCCAGGTTTGGGTAGCGTTTGCTGCTCAGAACCCCGCCAGGCAGGGCCGTCCCGGCCATCATTCTGAGCCCTCCCACCCCGTGGGAGACCCCCGCGCCTTCAAATCAACCCGCGCTTACCACGTCCGCCAGAAGTGATCGCCTGGAAGACGATGATGACGGCAACAGCGCCAAGAATCGCAATCACGAGGCTGCGGACATTGAAGCCCGTCACATCGCCATAGCCCAGCGCCACACTGACAAACCCGCCGACCAACGCTCCCACGACTCCGAGCAGGGTTGTCATAACAAGGCCCCGCAGGCCAATGCCGCTGCCGCCACCAAGCGCGAATTGCGCGATGAATCCGGCCACGAGGCCGATCAGTATCCAGGTCAACAGTCCCAAGGGAATTCCTCTTTGCTCGACACGCGTCAGGCGCAAGTCGAGTCTTCTACCCGTTTATCATCTACCCACTCGTCTGTCCGGAAGTAGCAGACTCCGGGTTCAGTACTGGCGCAAGGCCCGTAGCCGGTCGAACTGGTCGACAATGACGTGGTAGCACTCGCAGGCGGCCCGTTCGAGCGCCGGTCGGTCGATGATGGTCATTTCGCCGCGGTGGTAGCTCACCAGTCCCGCCTTGTGTAGCGCCGCCGCCGAAGCAGCGACGCCCGGGCGGCTGACGCCCAGCATCTGGGCGAGGAACTCCTGCGTCACCGGAAACTCGTTGTCGCCCGCCTGATCGTGCGTCATCAGGAGCCAGCGAGCGCAGCGCTCATCGACGTGGTGGGCGCGGTTGCAGGCGGCTGAGTGCGCGAGCAGGGCGAACATCACGCCGCTGTAGCAGCGGACGGCTGCTTCGAAGCTGGGGCTCCGCTCCAAAGACGCCAGGAAGTCCCGCGTCCGCATCCGCATTGCACTGCCGGGCATTTGCGAAA
>JBATAT010000219.1:0-1513 GCA_049662005.1 Tepidiformaceae bacterium | reverse complement strand
CTCCGCCCGAAGCCATCGGCGTCGTCGCCTGGGACTACGAGGTGCCGATCTCGGCGATCCGCGCGATAAAGCTCGCATCGATCGCGGCCCACCGCAGCCAACTACCGGACGGCGACCCCCGGTCCATGTTCCCCCCGGGCATTGTCGATGCCCTGCTCGAAACCGAGCACTTCACCGACGCCTCCGGCGCCATCAATCCGGATACCGTCGACCTCCTCGCAACGTTCCACAGCGCTCAGGAGTCGCGGGGCTCAGTCCCCGCTTAATCACAAGAAAGTTCCGTCCCGCGGGCCACTCACCCCCAAACGGGAACATTTCCGCCCCGTCCTGCGTTGATCGTGTATGCCCACATCTCTCCTCGCCACCGCCCTCGAATCCCCTGCCCTCGCCTCATCCAACGACTGGATGTACCTCACAGCGATCGGCGCTGGCTCACTCCTGTTCATCCTTCTTTTCCTCGTTGCCGGCCCACGCAACGAAAAGCCCCGCCGCGAATAGCAGCCCGCTGCTACCTCGCCGAAACCAACGAACCATCCTTACGTTCGAACCGCCCCACCTGCGGCAACCCACCCGCCATCTCGCGCGGCTTCAGCTTGTTCTCGCACCACTTATCGAGCGTTTCCCGGTCGCCAACAAACTTCATCTTCGGCACTGCGTAGCCGCAAGAGGTCTGGACCTTCTCTACGTCCACAAAGAATGCCTGCCGCACGTATGGGTGGAAATCGTCCAGGAACGCGCCACGGTGTTCCGACAGTTCTGGTGCATCGAGATCGACCCGCCGCCCTTTCCCATACAAGCGCAGGACGCCGGTCGGGCCGTCGAAGCTACACAGCATCAACGTAATCCGAGCATTCTCGCCGAGGTGTGCCGCCGTTTCGTTCCCACTCCCCGGGTAATCGAGGTAGCCCACCAGGTTCGGTCCCAGCACACGCAGCAGCGTCCGCCCTTTCGGCGAAAGGTTCACATCGGCGTTGGAGTCATCCGGCGCGGTCGCCACGAAGAACAGGTGTTGGCGTTCGATGAACGCCTTTTGTTCGTCGTCAATGTGGTCATACCAGTCGGCCATATCGTTCTCCACTGCGGATCGTTCGACAAGGGTGCATGCGAACCGCTGTCCGCCACAACCCCCAATTCTCGCGCGCGAACACGACCTTATTGGCTCCCTCTGGCAACCCGATCCCCAAGTCAGTCCCTGCCAGCCATGGCAGGGTGCGCTGGCCACTTACCCGCGCAGACCGCTCGATGTTGCGGGGCACATCCCGGCCAACCGGGCGCCGCCCGCCTCCGCTGTCATGTCAGTACCCTGCCAGCCATGGCAGGGTGGGCTGATGACCTGCTCGCGCAGCTCGCTCTGTCGCGTCCAAAGATCGTCCCGCAACGATCAGCGCTACAAGAACGGATTTCGCGCAGCAGCCATCCCGAACGTCTCGGCCACCGGTCCCCGCACCAGCTGCCCCTGGTACGTGCTTAATGCCTCCGCCAGCGAACGGTCATGGGCCATCCCGCCCTCGAT
>JBATAT010000218.1:0-1773 GCA_049662005.1 Tepidiformaceae bacterium | reverse complement strand
CCGCCGCTGTTGGCCAAGGCCCAGACCTCGAAACCCAAACTGGATAATCCCCTGTTCCTCAATCGCTTTGGTAACCGGCTCACCGGCCGTTCGGTCCAGACGCTGATCAAGCGACACGCAGTGCGGGCAGGAATCGAAGCTGACGTGCATCCGCACCTCCTGCGGCACTCGTTCGCTACGCACCTGCTCGATGGCGGCGCCGATTTGCGCATCGTCCAGGATCTTCTCGGCCACAGTTCGGCGAACACCACGCAGATCTACACCCACGTGTCGCAGGCACGCCAGGCGAAGGTCAGCAATGACGCGTGGGGGAAGCTCGCCGAGCAGGCGCTCGAGGGGCCACGGCGCAAACGGAGGCGTTCGGCCTGATTCGACCGACGGCGACCGCACCGGCGAAATCGACAAGCACGACGCAGCAATCGACAATTCACGACTACGGCCCGGCCGGAATTGAATATCGATCGTGGATGGTGAAGTGTGAACCTGCTGCTGGTGCATGGCCCGAACCTGAACCTCCTCGGCGAACGGAAGCCGGAGGTATACGGGCGAACGACGCTGCTCGATATCGAAGCGGACGTGGCGGCGGCGGCGGGAGCGAGGGGGGCCGCGGTGCTGAGCTTCCAGAGCAACCACGAGGGAGCACTCATCGATTTCCTGCACGAGCACCGGAATCTCGCCGCGGGCGTCGTGATGAACGCCGGCGCCTACACCCACACGTCGGTAGCCCTGCATGATGCGATCGAGGCGATCCAGATCCCCGTGGTCGAGGTTCACATCTCCAACACCCATGCCCGCGAAGGCTTTCGTCATCGCTCACTGATCGCCCCGGTGTGCCTTGGGCAGGTGACTGGCCTTGGGCGCGATGGCTACGCGTTCGCGACGAACCTGTTGCTGGACCATCTTGGAGTCCAGGCGTGAGCGAACGGTCGAACGCAATGCAACGGGTGGAGCGGATCCGGGAAGCGCTCGAAGAGGCAAAGCTCGATGCGCTGATGATTTCCGCCCCCGGTGAAGAGAACCTGGGGATGGAATCGCGTTACTACACGAGCGGGTTCACCGGCTCGGCGGGCGTTGTGCTCGTTACACGGGATCGGTCGCTCATCGCCGCTGACTTTCGCTATACCGAACAGGCCGAAGCGGAGTGCCTGCCACGTGGATTCGACGTCTTTCCAGCACTGGGAGCGCGCAAGGAGTGGTTCGCAAAGTTCGTTGGCGAATCGGGGATCGCGGGCAAGCGCGTTGGGATCGCTACGCACGACCTCACGTATGCAGCGCGGCGCTCGCTCACCTCCCTTGCAACCTCACTCCCGACGAAGGACCGGCCGAAGTGGGTCCCGGCGCCCGACATCCTGGGCAAGCTCCGCAAGACGAAAGACGCCGATGAGTTGCGACTACTGCAGGCGGCCATCGACATTTCCGACCGCGCATTCGAACAGCTGGAGGCGGAACTCGTGCCGGAAACGAGCGAGCTAATCGCGGCCGAGATGTTCGCTGCCAACGTGAAAGCGGAAGGCGGCACATCGACCTCGTTCGACACCATCGTGGCGGGCGGACCGAATGCGGCCATGCCCCACGCGAAACCAACCTCCGCCGCCATCGGCGGCGACTGCCCAATCGTGATCGATATGGGCGCGAAGTTCGGGGGATACTGCAGCGACCTCACCCGCACCATCGTTCTCGGCCAACAGGATGCGAGGTTCCGCGAGATCTACAGCATCGTCTTCGAGGCTCAGCGGGCGGCAATCGAGGGCGTTGAAGCCGGGATGACGTGCG
>JBATAT010000217.1:0-7505 GCA_049662005.1 Tepidiformaceae bacterium | reverse complement strand
CATCCACGTAGTTCACAGCGGCATTCGCCTCCATGAGGTTCGGGTAGTCGCCGTTGCTTTCGCGCTGGAGATAGGAATCGGTGAGTTTCACGAGGCCAGCGCCATCGCCATCGAGGGCGTCTTCGAGTGCGCGCGTGAGAGATGGCCAGCTGAACGTGCTGTACATCGCGGAAATGATGCCGAGCTCGACCTCGCCCGGGCCAGCGTCACGGTCCTCGCCCTTCGCCGGGATGGGTTTCGCTTCCGCCGCGGCCATGATTCGCTGAACGGCGGCGCGCGGATCGCCGTCCTTCGCGATGGCGCACGACTTCGCCCGGCAGTCGGCGAGGTAGGCATCGAAGGCGCGTTCGAACCCGATCATCTGGGTCCGGTTCACGTCTTCGAAACTGAGCGAGAGGTCGGTCCCGCCATCGAGCACCATGCTCCGGATGTGCTCCGGGAACATGTCGGCGTAGACGGCTCCGATGGTCGTCCCGTAGGAGTAGCCGATGTAGTTGAGCTGCTGCTCGCCGAGCGCGGCGCGGATTGCATCCATGTCGCGGGCCACATTCTTCGTTCCGAGGTACGAGAGCAGGTCGCCGTATTTCTTCGCGCAGTTGTCGGCGAACTCCTTCGATTCGGCCACCGCGTGCTCCCACTCCGCCTCCGTGTCCGGGTCCGGATCGACCGCGACGAGATCCTGGAGGTTCTGGTGGCAGAGGATCGGTGAACTCTCGCCGACGCCTCGCGGGTCAAACGAGACGATATCGAAGCGGTCGCGAATTTCACCCGCGAGAACGAGCCGCCAGACCTTGGTGAAATCGTTGGCCGAGGCTCCCGGTCCACCAGGATTGGCCATCAACACGCCGATCCGGCGGTCCTGGTTTCGCGCCTTGATTCGGATCAACGAGAGGTCGATCGCGCGGCCGTTGGGGTTCGAATAGTCCATTGGGACGGCGAAGGTCGCGCATTCGATGGAGCCGCACTTCTCCCAGGTCAGCGTCCCATCGGCGTGCGCCGCCGCTGGCGATTCCGGCGCCCCGGAACACGCGAAGGCGACCAGTGCAAAGGCGACAACGAGGAAGAGCGATCTGCGCATGCCTTTAGAGACGGTAACAGTGCGCTCGATAACGAGGGGTGGAAGCGAAAGATGCCGTGAAGCCGCTTACCAGCGCAGCTGCCAGATGCGGACGGGGTCTTCGAGGCCGCGGAGCGGCTGCTCGCCACGGTCGTTAAAGAGGAAGCCCTTCCCGGCCACCAGCTCCCGGACCACGTTGGCGACCAGGATTTCCCCGCCTTCGGCGAGGGCCGCGATGCGTGCGGCGGCGATGACCGCCGTGCCGAAGAGGTCATCGTCTTCGGCGATCGGCTCGCCCGCGTTAATGCCGACACGGACGCGGAGGCCGTTCGGCAGCCCCTCGAGTTCGTGGCCCAGTTCCTCGTGGAGAGCATTCTGGAGGGTGATCGAACATTCGAGCGCACGCTGGGCCGATGGGAACGATGCGAGGAAGCCATCGCCCATGGATTTCACTTCGCTTCCCCCGTGCGCACGCAACGCCTCGCGCGTGATGCGTTCGTGCTCGCGCAGGAGTTGGCGTCCTTTCGCATCGCCGAGCAGGCGGAGGAGGTCGCCGTGGCGCTCGATGTCGGTGAAAAGAATCGTGCGGAACGCGGTACCGCTGCGAAGGCCGAATCGGGCCCGGTTTTCCGCGGCCGAGACTTCGAGGACGAAGCTCCGGATCGCCTCGACGACCCCCTGGTCCCAGGCGAACGGCGATTTGCCGGCCAGCACCGAGAGCCGCGCATCCGGGATCGTCGCTACGAGTTGGCGTGGACGATCGATCTGGAAAAAGGGCGTGTCCATGCGATGCAGGACGAGGACCGGCGTCTTCACCTCGGGAAGCAGTGCCTGGACATCGGCGGCAGCGAGCGCGGCGTTCGCCACTTCGAATTCCGTCGCGGTGACGCTTTCGCGAATCAAATGCGCGATGCGCGACGTCTGAGCGCCGTCATCGAGCCCGTTTAGCGCCGTCGCCAGGAGATTCGTGAAGAGTTGCCAGTCGCTCTTCAGCAGGCCCACGAGCGACAACCATCCAGGGGCGGCCGCGGCCGACCCCGCGCCGGGATTCGTCCGGAAGAGCGAGATGGAGGCGACCCGCGCCGGGTGGTTCACGGCAAAATCCAGCGCGACCTTGCCGCAATCGCCGGCGCCGAACAGGTGCACCCGCGGAAGTTCAAGGCGATCGAGAACGCCAAGGAGGTCCCGCTCGTACGCTTCGAGCGAGACTTCCGCGACATCGCGCTCCGAAAGTCCGTGGTTACGATGATCGAAGCGGACCACCGTGGCCCATTGGGAGACGCTCTCGTAGGTCTCGCGTAGCTCCGGGATGTCCCATTCGAACTGGATGTTGCTGAACCCGGGCGGGTACAGCAAGACGATGGGCACGCCCTCGCCCATCGCCCAGTAGGCAATGGATACCCTGTCCGAAGTCTGAGCGTACTGAATGCGCGGCAACATGCAGGCCTGTCCTCGGCGAAATCGTAACGCACCAGTGCAAGCCCACTGAGCGCCAAATGAGTGGGTTCGGCCTCCTCCAAAAGGATGAGGCGCGAATCACTGAATGCCTGGAACCGGGCCCGGTGGGATGCGCCAAAGGGAGCGAGGGCCGGCCGATTTACTTGAAGGCGCTCATCACCTCTGAGTTGAAGCGATCCATCACGGACTTCACCCGATCGACCTCCTGCCCCAGGTTGAAGCCGGGAATAATCACTTCATCGACGCCAGCGTCTGCATACTGTTCGATGGTCGCCCGGATTTGTGGCCCGGTGCCGCCGATTACAGGCCGCCCGGAGGCCTTCATCTTCTCGACTGCTGCCGAATCGTCGGTTAACACGAGCATTCCCTGCGTCGAGTGCCTGATCGATTTCGGGTCGCGGCCGATCTCCTCGCAGTAGCGGTCGAGGATAGCGCCCTTTCGGGCAAGCACTTCCGGCGTACCCCAAACGTTCCACTCGTTTGCATACTTCGCTGCGATCCGAAGCGTGCGCTGTTCGCCGCCACCACCGATGAGCAGTGGCATCGGCCGCTGTACCGGCTTCGGCGCGAGCGGGGCGGCCGTAAGCTGGTAGTGCTTGCCCGCGAAATCGGTCTGGGCGTTGGAAAAGAGGCCCGTAATCACCTGGCACGCCTCTTCGAACCGGTTCATCCGGCCGCCGAGCGTAAAGAAGTCGATCCCGTAGGCCTTGTGCTCGTTCTCCTGCCAGCCGGCCCCGAGACCAAGCACGCATCGGCCATCGGAAATGTTGTCAACGTTGGCGGCCATCTTTGCCAGGACCGCAGGGTGGCGGTAGGTGTTGCCGCTTACGAGCGCTCCGATGCGGACGCGCGGCACGGCCGCGCCAAGCGCGGCGAGCGTCGTCCAGCATTCCGACATTGGGCCGCTGGTGTCTTCGGCGTTGGGCATGAAGTGGTCCGCGAACCAGATACCATCCCACCCGGTTTGTTCTGCATGCTGCGCCAGCGCGAGCGTGTCGCGCCAGGAGTTGTTTGGGCTGGGCCAGAATCCGAATTTCATGGTCGTGCCTCCGCGTTCAAGTGTGGGCATTCTGTGGGAGTGGTGTTGCGTTTGTCGATTTGCGAATGCTGGGCTCCGAGTCGCGGTTCACCCGCGGATACGGCCCCGTCGTTCGGGCGCGCGACCCTTCGCCGTTAGACGAAAGTCCGCAGCGCCTCGCTGTCATCGATGATGACAGCACCCCGTGAGAGCGTTATCCAGCCATCGCGCGCGAACATGTTGAGTTGCTTGTTCACGCTTTCGCGGCTCACACCCAACATCGAGGCGAGTTCGGCCTGCGTCACCTGCAGGCGTGGGCGCCGGGCGGTCGCTCCATCGGCCTGCGCGTTGGCCAGTGTCACGAGGTGCTTTGCAAGCCGGTGGGGAAGGTCCAGGAAGACGAGGTCGGTCACGATCTCGTTCGTCCGCCGAATACGCAGCGAGAGCGTTTCGAGCACGGCGAGCGACGCGCCCGGGCGCTCCTGCACCCAGGCAACGAAGTCATCACGCGAGACCACGAACGTTCGCGTGGCCTGCATGCAGGTCGCCGTCGCTGAGCGTGGTCGCCCGTCGAGGAGCGAGAGTTCCCCCGTGCAGTCTCCCGCGCCGATGATCGCAAGGGTGACTTCGTTGCCAGAGCCAGAGAGCCGGCTCATCCGGATTCGGCCATCCACCACAACATAGATGGCATCGCCCGGGTCGCCCTCGTGAAAGATCGTCACGCCTGTACTGAACCGGCGCACCCGCCCACGGGAGGCCAGGGCCTTCAGGTCGTCGTCGGGCAGTCGTGCCCAGAGCGGCACATCCCGGATATAGACGTCGTTTGCGGATTCGTTGGCTGGCACGTTCGCATCTCCCCCGGAGCCGAGGTTTTACCACTCGGACGCGATCGCCGCCAGTGTGAACCGGTTCTCGAACGTAATTCGGAGAGTGTGAGCTTGATCCACGTTCGACGCTGCCCCGAAAGCGAAGGTGGATCCACAACCCGCACCGCGACGGGTAAGGAGACGAAATGGAAATCCACGACTGCCAGCTCGAGGCCGAAGCGAAGAAAGCGGAGATGCTTCGCTCGCTTCACCGCGCCCAGTTGCTCGGGCTCACCACCTGCACGCCGAAGGCGCCTTGGCGCATCCCAAGACTCTTCCAAAGGAGCCATCGACGGGCCGAACCGGCGTTCGCTGGTACTCGTTCCGAAGCTCGGAAGCAATCCCGGCCACCCGCGTAGGAGGAACGCGGTGCTGAACTGCGAACCGCTCATCGCCGCCGATGCAGCCCATCACGGGGGGCAGGATCCCGCAGGGACATCCCGGCTCCAATAGCAGAGGGTTGTTCTCTCTATCGCTTGTCCCTGCCGCGAGTTGCAGACGCAGAGCACATGCCGCAGTACGCTGATCGGCATGCCCAAACAGGGGTCGGGTCCACAGTATTCGCCGGTCCCAGGCAAGGGCGGAAGAATCTCCCGCTATCGTGTCGAGCTGCCGCACGCCGGGATCGTCGAAGTCGACGATTCGCACTTCGAGGCAACCGAGTTCGCCCAGCGTCGCCGTGGCTGGAGCGGGCGCCTCGCCAACTTCAAGGATTCGCTCGTCGGCAGCACGATGAGCAACAGCCGGCTTACCGAGGAGCGCCTGAGCAAGAAGGTCGCGCTGGCGATTTTCTCGTCCGATGCGCTCTCGTCGACTGCCTACGCCACCCAGGAAATTCTCCTCATCCTCGTCCTCGCCGGCACCAGTGCCATCTATCTCAGCCTGCCCATTGCGCTCGCCATCTCGGCACTGCTTGGCATCGTGGTGGTTTCCTACAGCCAGTTGATTCGTGCCTACCCGACCGGCGGCGGCGCCTACACCGTCGCACTCGAAAACCTCGGCGTCGTTGCCGGGCTCGTCGCGGCCGCTTCCCTCCTTATCGACTACACCCTGACCGCTGCCGTGAGTGTCGCCGCGAGCGTGGAGGCGATTGTTTCGGCCGCGCCAGGAATCGACGCTGAGCGCGTGCCCCTCGCCCTGGGGCTACTCGGACTGATCGCCCTTGGCAACCTCCGCGGCCTACGCGAGTCCGGCACGGTCTTTTCGATCCCCACCTACGGCTTCGTCGTGCTGCTTTCGACGACGATCGTCGTCGGAATGTTCCAGGTGTTCACGGGAGACAACCCCAACATCCTCGAGACAGGCGAACCTTCCAAAGCGGCCGAAAACGCGACGCACGCCCTAACCCTCTTCCTCATTCTCCGGGCCTTCTCCGCAGGATGCGCCGCCCTCACCGGGGTCGAGGCGATCTCGAACGGTGTTTCGGCCTTTAAGCCGCCAGAATGGAAGAACGCCATCCAGACAATGGCGGCGATGGCTGGCCTGCTGGGCTTTCTTTTCATCGGCACAACCCTGCTGGCGCGCCACTTCGGCATCATTTACGAGTTGGGCGACAAGGAAACCGTGATGTCCCAGGTTGGGGAGCACGTTTTCGGCCGCAATGCGCTCTACTACCTCCTCCAGGGCCTGACGGCGGGCATCCTCTTCCTCGCCGCCAACACCGCCTTCAACGGATTTCCCTTCCTGGCCGCCATCCTTGCCCGGGACGGCTACGTGCCCCGGATCTTCCACTCGCGCGGCAACCGGTTGGTCTTCAGCTACGGGATCGGCGCACTCACCGCCTTCGCGGCCATCCTCCTCATCGCCTTCAACGCCACCACCACCGAACTGATCCCCCTCTACGCGCTCGGTGTATTCCTCTGTTTCACCCTTGCCCAGGCCGGGATGGTGCTTCTCTGGTTCCGGCGAAAGTCGCCAGGATGGCGGCGTTCGGCTGCGATCAATGGGTTTGGTGGCGTTGTTACCGCGGTCGTCTTTGTCATCATCATGGTGACGAAGTTCGCCGAGAACGGCTGGATCGTCGTCATTGCCATCCCGGTCCTGACGGCTGGGCTGTGGTGGATTGGCCGCTTCTACCGCCAGCTCCGGCGGCAGCTGTACGTTTCGCCCGAGGCCGAACTCGATATCTTTCCACGGGGCGAATCGCGCGTGCCGATCATCGTCCCGGTCGAAGGCATCACACTCTCGGCCGTGATGGCGCTTGGCGCTGCCTGCGAACGCGCGAGCGATGTGACCGCCGTCCACGTCATCGTCGATCCGGACGCGCCAACGACGATGGAGGAGCGCTGGGCGAAGCAGTTCCCACGGATTCCGCTCGTCGTCATCACCTCGCCCTACCGCACCGTGGCCGACCCCATCGTGAGGTACGTTGAGGATCGCCTGAAAGAGGCCCCCCACGAAGTCAGCGTGATGGTGCCCCTCCTCGAAGTCCATCGTCCCTACCACCGTCCCCTCGTGAACCAGAGCCTGAAGCGGCTGACCAAGCTCCTCGAAGGCCGCCGTCATGTGAACCTCATCCCATTTGCATTCAGCGCCGGCAGTATGGGCCGCCGCCGCCGCTGGCGGCGCTGAACTTTCGCTCCCGTATCAAGGGTGTTTGCGGATTGGCGACCGTAGCCGCTGCCGCGTTAGGCTGTTGCGATGCCCTCACCGGGGTCAGGTCCCCACTACACGCCGATTGCGGATAAAGATGGCCGGGTTTCGCGTTACCGCGTCGAGTTTCCGCGCGCCGGCATCGTGGAGATGGAGGAAGGGCGCTTCGAAGCCACCGAGTTCGCCGAGCGGCGCTCGGGCTGGGCCGGCCGTGTTGCCGATCTCAAGGATTGGTTCGTCGGCAGTTCGATGCACAGCAAACGCCTGGCCGAAGAGCGTCTGAGCAAACGCGTCGCCCTGGCTATCTTCTCCTCTGATGCGCTCTCATCAACCGCCTACGCCACCCAGGAGATCCTGCTCGTCCTCGTCATCGCGGGAACGGGCGCACTGACGTTCAGCCTGCCAATCGTCGCCGCCATCGTCGTTCTCCTCGCCATCGTCGTGACTTCGTACCGCCAGACGATCAAGGCCTACCCGACAGGCGGCGGCGCCTACATCGTCGGCCACGAAAACC
>JBATAT010000216.1:0-3360 GCA_049662005.1 Tepidiformaceae bacterium | reverse complement strand
GCATCGACCAGCGGTCCTCCGGAAAAGCCGGGGTAGAACGTGGTGTCGGTCCGAAGGTAACCTTCGACTTCGGTGCCGCGGAACGTGCGCCACGGCCCGCCAACGCTGCCGACGATGCCGAGCGAGGCCATCGGCCCCTCAGGCGAGGGACGGCCGACCGCCAGCACGAGGCTGCCGACCTTCGCCGCATCGGCGGGTGCGTGCGCGGCCGGGGTTAGCCCGGTCGCGGGGATGCGGAGGACGGCGATGTCGGAGCCGGGGTCGCGGCCAGCCACGGTGGCCCTGTGCGTCGTCCCGTCGGGAAGGACGACGTCGATCTCATCGCGCTCGATGACATGGTCGGCGGTGACGATGGTGCCATCGGCCGCCCAGACGATGCCACTCGCCGGGATACGGCGGCGGCCACTGACGAGGACGGTGGATTGGGCGACTGTTTCGACGGCCGCGGCAAGGCCATCAGAGACCTGCGCGAAGCCGTTCATTTCGGTAGACATGTTGGGAACCTCCGGGAGCACCTGGGCTCAGTTCGATGCCAGGAGGTTCGCATTCGCAGGCGACGATGTGACCGCCCGGGAGAGCGGTTCAAGACTAGCCAGTTGGTGAGTGCGGGTCAGGCGGAGGCGGAGGGCGCGGCCTTCGGCTTGCGCCGGAATCGCATGCGCAGGAGTCCGCGAATGTCTTCGGTCGCTGTGCTGATGATCTTGACCTTCGTGTCCTTGTCTTCGACCCAGCGTACTGGCAGCTCACAAATCTTGAGGCCGGCCTGGTGGGCGAGTACGAGCATCTCCGTATCGAAGAACCACATGCGGTTTTCGATATGGGGAACGATCTCCTGGACCGCCCTCCGGTTGAGCGCCTTGAAGCCGCACTGGGCATCGCTGATTTTGAGGCGCGGGAAGGTCATCCGGATGAGGGCGACGTAGCCACGCGAGGTAATCTCGCGCTTGAGCTGACGGTCGGTTTTCGAACCTTTTGCCAGCCGCGTACCGATAGCCACATCGCAGCCGCGGTCGACAACCATGGCAATAAGTTCCGGCAGGTGGTTGATGTCGGTGCTGAGGTCCACATCCATGTAGGAGACGACATCGGCATCGCTCGACAGCCATGCTTCTCGCAGGGCGAGGCCGCGGCCCTTCACTTCGAGCACGAGCGCCTTCACGCGTTCGAACCGTGCATCAAGTTCCCGTGCGAGTTCAGACGTACCGTCGTTCGAACCGTTATCGGCGATGACGACGCGCCAATCGAATTGCGGGTTCTGATCGAACAGTGCGAGCGTGGTGGCGATGCTCGCTTCGAGCACGGTTACCTCGTTGTAGCAGGGAATAACGACGTCGACGCGGGGCAGCATGGCGAGATTGTCGGCCGGAGTGGGGGAAGGCGCCATCGGGGTGCTCACCGAACCACGCAGGCGCTTCCCAATCTTCGTTCGAACCATGAGAATCCCGGGCATACATCTGCCGCGAGGAGCCACACCACATGGGCGACGTCATCGTCGATCGAATCGATGGAGTCATGGTCATCAAGTTCAACCGGCCGGAGCGGATGAACTCGCTCGGCGGCACGCTGCTCGCCGATTTCAACGCCGCCCTTAACGAGGGCCGGACCGACGACCGCATCCGCGCGTTCGTCGTGACCGGCGAAGGGCGGGCATGGAATGCCGGGGCTGACCTCCAGGCCATGGGCAGCGGCACGCCCAACGAAAACAGCAAACGCTGGACCGCCCTCGATCCCATCGGCGATGTCGGCCGCACGGTGCTCAACATCCGCGGGGCCGAGAAGCCGACGATCGCCGCGGTCAACGGTGTCGCCGTGGGTGGCGGCTTCGGGCTCTGTTCCGCCTTCGACATCCGGATCGCCAGCGAGCAGGCGCGCTTCAGCACGGTCTTCATCAAGCGCGGCCTCGCCCACGACTGTGGGCTCTCGTGGTTCCTGCCGCGGCTGGTCGGGCCCGAACGCGCTGCCGAACTCTCGTTCTCGGCACGCATGGTCGATGCGAACGAGGCCCTGGAACTGGGGATCGTCTCGAAGGTTGTGCCGCACGAACAGCTCATGGATTCAGCCATGGAGCTCGCTGGCGCCATCGCGAAGTCTCCGCCGACGGCGATGGCACTCACCCGGCGGATGCTGCACAACTCGGCAACGGCCACACTCGAGGAACAACTCGAATTCGAGTGGACCCACCAGCGCACCTGCCTGCGCGCCCCCGAATTCCAGGAGGGCGTGAAGGCCTTCCTGGAGAAGCGCGACCCGGACTGGTCGAAGTTCTGATCGCCGGGAGGATGCCCCGGCGATTGCTCCTCGAGTGATTGGGAGGAGCGGGGCCAGCCCTCACAACGCAAGAACGCCCGCCGGTTCCCCGGCGGGCGTTCGTTCTCTCAACCCGGATGCTGGTTCTAGCTTGCCACTTCGGACTTGTTGACGAGATGAGCGAGGCGGCTCTTCGCGCGGTTCGCCTTGCCCGTGTGAATGGCGCCCATTTTGGCGGCACGATCGAGCGTGCTGAAGGCCTCGCTGAGTGCTACCTTCACTTCCGCTTCATCGCCAGCGGCGACGGCTTCGCGGACTTTTCGGACGGAGCCGCGAGCGACCGTGCGGCGGACGCGGTTCCGGTCGCGTTCGCGGAGAGACTGGTGCCAGCGCTTGATAGCGGATTTGTGGTGTGCCATAAGGTTCGTTATCCGGGCCTGTTCTTCAGAGTGTCGAACGAAAAGAGTACCGCGATCCGCCATATCGGGCAACGAACCTGCACCGTAGCGCGGCCGGTGGGAGAACGGGCGGCACACCGCACTAGCGCTGAATCGTCACCACTTCCACCCCGTCGCCGACGATTGTCGAGAGGTACGTTTCGATCGCCAGCCCCGGGAAACGCTTCGCCAGGATCTCCCGTGCGGCAGCGAGATGTTCGCGGTGGACCGATTCTTCGACCTGGGGCGACGACAGATCCTGGTACATGCCGCAGTTCATGTGGTTCATCAGCAGGATGCGCTGGAAATCATGGAGGTCATACAGCAGCGCGATCTCCTCCTCCATCGTCACTCGCGCCGCCTCGCTCGTGGGTAAGACGATCTGGCGCACGCCGCCGGGCCGGGCCACCAGGTCGTAGGCATTTTCGAGGCCGAGGTCGAGGCGGGCCTGGCGCTGGGCGGAAACGAAACGAAAGTCGGAGCAGGAGATGACGAGGGCGCGGCAGTTCGCCTCGCTGAGCTTGATTCGGTTCATGGAATGATTGTGAACCTGCGGCAATTCTCAGGCCACGCGAACCGTCACTCTCCCGCGCCAACCTCCCCTTTGACGTCATCCGCGCGCGGGAAACGGTGGTGGTACTCCCACCACCGAGGTAGCTCATGCCGCGAACGTTCG
>JBATAT010000215.1:0-2001 GCA_049662005.1 Tepidiformaceae bacterium | reverse complement strand
TCGAACCCGCCGCTCCCGTTGCCGAAGTGCCTGAGATCGCCACCCCGGCGGCCGAAGCACCCGCCGCCGAAGCCCCGAAGCGTGCCCCGCGCCGCAAGGCCACGGAGACCGACACTGAAGCCACAGTTGATGAAGCTGAAAAGCCGAAGCGTGCCCCACGGAAGAAGGCCGAGGCCACAGCCGAAGCACCCACCGACGATGCGCCCAAGCCCGCCCGCCGCACCGCGGCTAAGTCCGAAGGGACTGAGGAGTAACCCATGGCTGACCAATACTTCTATGGCACAGGCCGTCGCAAGACTTCCGTAGCGCGAGTCCGGCTCTACCCGGGCAATGGCGCCGTCGTCATCAATGGCAAACCGCTCGAAGAAGTCTTCTCCCGCGATACCCATCGCGCAGAAGTGCTTTCGCCGCTCACCCGCCTCGGCCGCGAAGGCCGCTTCAGCGCCCAGGTAAAGTGCGAAGGTGGCGGCATCAGCGGCTGGGCAGGCGCAATCCAGATGGGTATCGCCCGCGCCCTCGTCGCCAGCGATGAAACCGTGAAGCCAGCCCTCAAGCGCCCGGAAAACCTCCTCACCCGCGACTCACGGATGAAAGAACGTAAGAAGGCCGGACTCAAGCGAGCCCGCAAGGCCCCGCAGTTCACCAAGCGCTAAGCGCACCCGCTCGGATCTCCAATCAGAAGTGCCTCACGAATGCGTGGGGCACTTCTGTTTACCTCGGTTTAGTGGATCGCGGATTGTCAGTACCCCGCCAGCCATGGCGGGGTGCACTCTCCCCCAACTACTGCCGCCGTTCCTTCACCGCGATATCGACCCACCCGCCACTGTCCTGTCATGCCAGCCGCCAGTCGTTTGCGACGTGCTGCCACTCCAGCATCCCAGTCGCCCCACCGACGTTGCCGTACCGGCCAGCGCCCCGCCAGCCCCACTCTCCCGCACCGCTATGCCGACGCAGCCACGCCCGATTCCTCTTCCGCCGCCCGCCTTGCTTTGAACGGATACTTCATCTGGCCAAAGAAGCCGTCCGGGATCGTCTCGCCCGCGACTCCAAATACGGTCGGCTGAATGCCTTTCGGCATGTAGAACGTTCCGAAGATCCTGTCCATCCACGGGAACAGGCCAGCGAAGTTCCTGTCCATGCCCTCTTCCGCGGAGGTGTGGTGCCAGCGGTGGAAGGTTGGGCTCGCGAACACGTTCCGCAACGGCCCAAACGTCCACGACACGTTCGCATGCAACATGATCGCGTAGAGCGTGAGCACCGGGATGTAGGTCGCGAACGCGACCGGGCTGAACCCCAGGAAGAGCAACGGGAGCGCCACAGCCACGTTGCTCGCTACATCATTGATCGGGTGCACCCGCGCCGAAGAAAGCCAGTCCAGTTCCTGCGGCGAGTGATGGATCGAATGGAAGCGCCACAGCGTGCCGACTGTGTGGAAAATCCGATGCTGCCAGTAGCCCAACAGGTCGCCCATGAGAAGCACTCCCGCCAGTTGAACCAGGACTGGCAGGTCGGTGATCCAGGTATCCCGCGGGCTGACGCCTTGCAGCTGCTCCCGGGAAATCGGTGACATCGCGATCGTCGCCACCGACATGATCGAAACGAAGACGATGATGCCCGAAAACAGCTTTCCCATCGTCGGTTGCCATGCGAACCAGGCGATGTCCGTTCGCCAGCCCCTGCGGAACCGCCGTTGACCGCGAATGGATGGCCACAACCGCTCCGCGACGCCGAATATCACACCCAACACCACGAGGCCCGCTATCGCCCCCAGGAAACTTCCTACCACGATCATCTCATCTCCTCTTCGGCGCCTCTGCACCAGTTGCTGGATCCATCATCCGGATCGCGTTTCACGGAAATGTCACAGACTTCGTTGCTTTCCGAACGGTTGCCAGCCACCATGCTCGCCATGCACAACGTGCTCATCGTTGAGGACGAGAAGGACCTCAACGACCTCCTTGCCGAACAACTCGGCCGCGCTGGCTACGCCATAGAGCAGGC
>JBATAT010000214.1:0-9979 GCA_049662005.1 Tepidiformaceae bacterium | reverse complement strand
GGCGCGAACCTCATTGTCGATTCAGTGGGCGGGAGCACGCTCGAAGGCAGCGTCCAGGCACTCGCCTACCGGGGCCGAATCAGCTGGGTGGGGAACGCGGGCCGCGAAGGCCCTGCGAACCTTGGCGGGCTTGGACAGAAGAACGCCAGTGTCACCGGCGTCTACCTCGGCGCCGAAATGACGATGAACGCCGCCCGCTGCCGGACGATGATCGAGGGTCTCCTCGCGGACGTCGCGAAAGGCGAACTCACGGTCGTCATCGACAGGAAGTTCCCGCTCAGCGATGCAGCCGGCGCCCACGAGTACATCGAAGGACGGGGTTCATTCGGCCGCGTGCTGCTCATTCCGTAGCGCGTGAACCCGACGAAGAAGCGGCTTCGTGGGCGTGCTCGGGCCCAAGTGCCCTTGCCAACGCGAAACACAGTCCAGCGCCGATCACCAGCCCCAGTCCTACCGGCGGAACACTTAGGCCTCCGCGCACGAGACCGATGCCCGCCAGCGCCACCGCCGAGACGACCAGGTACCATCCGCTCAGCGGGTAGCCGAAGTGCCGGTGGTGTGCCGGCGCGAGGACTGTCTGCCACGCGCCGGTTATCGCAACACCAAGGATGAGCAGCCGGATAGCCCAGAGCGTTGCCGATGCGGAGACCGAAAGGTCGAGCGCCTGCAGGCGGCCAGCGAACCCCACGAGCGTGAACCCGCTGAATTCCGTCGCCGCAAACGGGCCAGGCCCCGTCGCCCACGGTAGGAAGAACCCGGTCAGGGCGAGCGGTCCTGTGCCGAGACGCAGGACTCCGACCGCACGCCGCCAGGCGGCTGGGACGTTAGTCCTCGACGGTGAGGATGCCGGAGAGGCGGGCGACACCACGTTCATCAACGACATTGATAATAAGCCCCGAGAGTGCGCGTTCGAAGTCGCCAAGATCTGCCGGCACTCCGCCCTCCGCAAGACGAACGAGTTTCGACATGTTGAAGTAGCCGTACGTGCCCAGCTTCGTCGGCATCTGGCCGACCGCGTCGTTGTAGCGGCGAAGGCTCGAAAGCGGCGGTTCGTCGTTCTTGAGAACCATTTCCACGGCCGCCTTCGTCCCGAGGAGGAGGTTTCCATCGAGGAACGCGTAGGCAGTGACGTCGCCGTCTTCATCTTCGAATGAGGTCATCTCGGTGCCCTTAATCGTCGTCCGATCGAGCTTGCCTACGGCTGCGGCGTTGGAGAGCTTCTCCATGAGCGGTTCCGCCTTGCCCTGGTCGACTTCTGCCAGGACCAGGCCCTCCGCGTCATCTTCATCGCCACTGGGGAACCAGAATGCAGCGGCGGTTTCGCCTTCGAAGAGTTGGATGATCTCTTCGAGGCTGCCGATGCCGAGCTCCTTGCCAGCGGCGCGCATGGCGTCATCAAGGCTGTCGTATTCACCCTCGTCGCGGATGGCGTCGTCGATCTGGTCGCGGGCCGCATCGCTGATCTTTTCCCACGTCCCGGCGATATCGACCGTGCTGAAGTAGAACGCCGCATCGGCCGGTACGAACTTGATGAGCTTCGATTCACGCGGGGCCAGCATCGGCGAGATGGTGCCCGGTTCGCCGAGCGAAGCGGCCTGGAACTCGAACCCGTCCTTCTTCGCACCGATAACCCATGCGGCAGGCTTGAAAACCAGGTCGCCCGACCCAGAGTTGTCGATTGCCGCCTTCACCTCCGGGTCATCGAGGAAGAAATCGCCGAGCAGGTTCTCGGTGCTGAGGTAGATAAACCCGAGGAAGTTGCCGGTCAGTTCATCGCGCAGCTTCTGAAAGTCATCCACACTCGCGAGCGACTTCTCTTCGCCCTTCGAAACATCGATAACGGCCCTCATGCTCTCTTCATCGAAGGCGATCACCAGGTGGTTGCCGATGATGGCGACGAACCCGCCCTGGACGTCGTAATACTCGATTCCGCCGTATTCGGCGTCGTCGCCCAGGCCGCCGTTCTCGTCGATGACATCGAGCGCTTTCTTCGCGTCCTTGCAGCGCAGGATGACCGCGCCGGTCGCCGAGGTGTCGCTAATCGAAACGCCGCTCACGAACACCGCTGCATCACCGCCGAGGAATGGCGCGACGTCGTCTTCCCAGTCGAAGCCAGCGTCGTCAGCGCCAGTCTTGAGCTCACCCTCCGGGTCTTCCTGGCCGAGGCGTTCGGCGAGTTGGAAGGCGTTCACCCACTGGCTCGAGGTGAGGTCGGTATTCAGGGCGAAGTAAAACCCGGCGTCGGCCGGCACGAGGCTAGCCGAAGTCAGGTTCACTTCGCTGGCCTTGCCGGAGGTGAACAGGATGGCGCCGCCCACCACGGCCGCGATCCCAACGAGGCCAGCGGTCATCGCAAGCCCAAGAGATTTTCCAGGCACAGGTTCCCCTCCGTTCGTTACTGCTAACTATCGGCGCAAGTGCGGTTCCAGCGCATGATCTGCTTCACACCTGGTGCGTTTCTTCGTGGCGTGGCTGGATTCGTGGCGAACGCTACGATTGGCGCGTGCCATACGATCCCGCGTCACACTCCGTTTTCCGTCGAGTCATCGCGGTCCTCACCTTTCGCTGTCCGCGTTGCTGCAAGGGCAGGGTGTGGCGGGCGCCGCTCCGAATGAACGAGACCTGCCCAGTCTGCAATCTTCGCTTCGAACGCGGCCCCGGCTACTTTACCGGCGCGATGTACGGGAGCTACATGATCAGCCTCGGCCTGACTCTTCCAGTTTGGATGACAATGCTCCTCGCCGGTGCGCCGCTCGGACTTACGCTCGCCGTGGGCGTTGGCCTCGTCGTCGCGCGCGCGCCGATCTCTTTCCATCTCTCGCGCGTGGCATGGCTCCACGTCGATTGCCATTTCAACCCGAAGGCCTTCGAAGCGGACCTCTAACTCGCGGCTAGAACCTGGCCGCTGACGTAGACTCGAGCCGATGCTATTCACGATCCGTGCCGCAGGAGGCGAAGACGCTGCTGCTATCGCGGAGCTCTATGCCCGCAGCCCGCTGGCGGAAGCACCAACCACGGCGGCCGCGTTCGAACTGATGACACAGACCGGGCACGCCTTCCTGCTCGCAGAATCGAACGGGGCCATTTGTGGCGCTGTGCGCTACTTCGATGAGGAAGGCATCGGCTGGTTCGACCTCCTCGTTTCGGCGCGCCCCTGGGCCGGCGTCCACCTCGTTCGGGCGGTCCAGCGTGGCTGCCAGGATCGGGGCCTGCGCCTCGTCCGTTGCCGCTGCAGCGATACCCCGGTGATAGAGGATTACTTTGCCCGCCTCGGCTTTCTTCCCATCGGCCGCAGCCGGAACGCTGACGGCGAACCAGAGCTTCTGCTCGAACGCCGACTGCCGCTGCTCACCGTCCGCGAACAACGCCGCAGCGATGCCGAGGCGATCGGTGACCTCACGGGTGAAGATCCATGGGTATTTGAACAGGGCGCCCGCCCCGGCGCCTTCGTTGCCTCCGATGGCGACCGCGTGGTCGGCTTCATCCAGTGCTCGGATGCTGGCGCGGGCGTCGCAGTGTTCACGGTCCCGGCGCTCGATTCCCGATACCGCGAACGTGGCCTGGAAGCATGGATGGTGAGAAGGGCCGCGAGCTACGCGGAGACGAACGGTTTCCATACCGCCGAGATGCCCATCGATCCTGCCGTTGAACCGGCCAGCAAGGCCCTCGAAGACGCGTACTGGGTCCGTGAAGGCAACCTCTGGCGTCGGATCTTCTTCACCCCGAAGCACGCGGACGATGACTGGGAAGCGTAAGGCTCGGCAGGCGCCGCTTTCGCTTTCGCTCCGAAGACCGGACACTCCCTGATACGTGAACGCCGAAGCCCTTCCCTACACCCTCCTCCTGATCATGGCCGAACTCACCATCGGCAGCCTCTGGATCACACTCGGCAGCGACCTTCGCGGCGGGGTCACCCGGGGCTTCGTGATGACCATGATGCTCTGCGTCGCAATCGCCGGTGCACTTACCTATTGGACCGCATCCGGGATAACGCTCGGCCCAAAAATTGACGGCTACCCGATCGATACGGGCCCGTTCGACGATTTTAAGCGGGCGACGATGGTGGTGATTGTGACGAGCGCCATCTACATGTTCTGCGTGTTTATGGGCTGGGACCCGATCGGGCGGCTCTTTGGCATCGCCGGTTCGTTCGCCGGTGCCTTTGCTGTGATCCTGTTGGCGATCATGCTGGCGCCGCCCACCTGGGGATTCCCGGCCTCGTTGGCAGCACTCTTCGCGGGCACGCTTGCGCTTGGGGCAGTTTCGGTTTCGATGGTCTGGGGACACTGGTACCTGACCGAAGGCGCACTCCCATCCTGGCCGCTGCGCGACCTGAACATCATTCTGCTCACCGCCCTCGGCCTTCAGACGCTCGTGCTCGTGCTGAACCTCTTCATCCCCGTGCGCGAAACGCCAACGCCAGCGAACCCGATCGATGCCAGCCTGTTCGCGAACCCAGCGCTCTACCTGCGTATCGGCGTCGGGCTTGTTTTCCCCGTCATCCTCGGCGTCCTCTCGTACAAGACCACGCAGATAAAGGCGATGCAGAGTGCCACCGGCCTCCTCTACATCGCGATGGGCGCCGTCTTCTGTGGCGAAGTGCTCGCCAAGGGCCTCCTCTTTGTGACGGGCCGGCCGCTGTAGGCAGCCAAATTGGGTGAATTTCGTTGCACAAGTTCTAGCCCGAAAGATCCTTTACGAATAGCATCCTTCGGAAGCCGATAGCCGGTGGCACGTTCGAACGGGCAGGAGTGCGCTCCGCCCCGTGTGCGTTCGTGCCCACGCATGGCGTATTTCGGCCCTGGGGGTAAGCCATGGGAATGTTGCTGATTGCACTGGCCGCGGGCGTGGTGGCGTTGTTGTTCGCCACCTACACCGCGCGAAAGGTGCTTGCTGAGGATGAGGGCACGGACCTCATGAAGGAGATCGCCAAGGCGATCCAGGAGGGCGCCAACGCCTTCCTCAAGCGTGAATACACGTTCCTCGCTGGCTTCGTGGTCGTCGCCTTCATCGCCCTCGTGCTGTTCGTCGATTACGACATCCTCGATCGGTTTGGCGAGCAATCCGGCAACGGCACCGATCTTCCGCGAACGGGCCTTGCCTACATCTTCGGGGCCGTCTCGTCGGCGCTCACCGGCTACGTCGGTATGTACATCGCGGTTCGCGCGAACGTGCGCACTGCCGCGAAAGCCCGTACGGGCCTCAACCCCGCGCTCCGCGTCGCCTTCTCTTCCGGCACCGTCATGGGCATCACCGTGACGGGCATCAGCGTCCTTGGCGTCGCGATCGTCTACCTCCTCACCGAAAGTGTTCAGCCGCTCACCGGTTACGCCTTCGGCGCCTCATCGATCGCACTCTTCGCGCGCGTTGGCGGTGGCATCTACACCAAAGCCGCCGACGTTGGCGCCGACCTCGTTGGGAAAGTTGAAGCCGGCATTCCGGAAGACGACGCGCGAAACCCGGCCACTATTGCCGACAACGTTGGCGACAATGTCGGCGACGTCGCCGGCATGGGCGCCGACCTCTTCGAGTCCTATACGGGCTCCATCGTTGCTGCCATGGCCCTGACCGTCATCGGCGTGGCCGGTGTCGGCGAAAACGGCGTGTTCAAGGCGAGCGATGTAACCGACTGGGATTCGAAGGCGCCGCTCCTGCCGCTCCTTATCATGGGTCTCGGGATTTTCGCCGCCATCGCCGGCACGTTCCTCGTCCGCACGAGCGAAAACGCCAACATGGGCCGCCTGCTCTGGGCACTTCGAACCGGCATTTTCGCCGCCAGCGGCCTCGTCCTTGCGGCGACCGCGGTCTCGCTGCTCATTCTCGATCTGCCGTTCGAACTCTTCTGGGTCGTGGTCGTTGGTCTGCTCGCCGGGCAAATTATCGGTACGGTGACCGAGTACTACACCGCGTACGAATACAAACCCACCCAAAACCTCGCGCGCACTGCCGAGACGGGCCCGGCCACGCTCATTATCGGTGGCCTTGGGCTTGGCATGCTCTCGACGGCCGTGCCGATTCTCACGATTGCCGCGGCAATCTGGATCACCTTCGAACTCGCCGGACTCTATGGCATCGCCCTTGCAGCGGTGGGCATGCTCGCCCCGTTGGGCATCACCCTGGCGACCGACGCCTACGGTCCGGTCGCCGATAATGCTGGCGGCATCGCCGAGCAGGCCGGCCTCGAACCCGAAGTTCGCGAACGCACCGATGCGCTCGACAGCCTCGGGAACACCACTGCCGCGACCGGCAAGGGCTTCGCCATCGGCTCGGCCGTGCTCACGTCCCTCGCCCTCATGGTCACCTATTCCCAGGTGGTCGGCATCGACAGCATCGACATCCTGGATGTCGATACCATGCTCGGGCTGCTTATCGGTGGACTGATGCCGTTCGTCTTCTCGGCGCTGACGATGGAAGCGGTCGGCCGTGCCGCCATCGCCATGGTGAACGAAGTTCGCCGCCAGTTCCGGGAGATCCCCGGCATCATGGATGGCAGCGGCAAGCCGGATTACGCGCGCGCCGTCGCCATTTCCACCGATGGCGCCATTCGCGAAATGGTTGTCCCCGGTGTCCTCGCGGTGTTGGTCCCCATTCTCGTCGGGGCGATCATCGGCGCCGAAGCGCTCGGTGGACTCCTTATCGGCTCAATCGCCAGCGGCGCCGTCCTCGCTCTCATGATGGCGAACGCAGGTGGCGCCTGGGACAACGCCAAGAAGTACATCGAAGCTGGCAACCTCGGCGGCAAGGGCTCTGATGCACACAAAGCAGCCGTCGTCGGCGACACCGTCGGCGACCCATTCAAGGACACATCTGGCCCGGCGCTCAATATTCTTCTTAAGTTGATGTCGATCGTCGCGGTCGTGTTTGGGCCGCTGTTTGTAGGTTAAACCGCCCCGCGCAACGCCAATCCACAGGGAGCCGGATCCATCCGGCTCCCTTTTGGTGTCATAGCCGTCACTTTTTTGTACACCCTCCGCTGCTAGAGTGGCGACGCTTTCGGCGCGTCAATCCGGGCGGCCGGTGGCCTCGCGTTTACGGGTCTTCGCGGGGCTGCAAGCACAGTTGGAGGAACTCCCCAATGCTCCTGGCCCAAATCATGATTCCCGCGGCCAGCGCCGCGGCCATCCTGTTTGCGATCTGGCTCGCCTTCGATGTCCTCAAGCGGGACAAGGGCACGGAATCGATGCAGGAAGTCGCCGGTACCATCCTCGAAGGCGCGAACGCCTTCCTCAGCCGCCAGTACCGTACGATCGCCATCCTCGCCGTGTTGACCGCGATCGTCGTCTCGGCAATCGTCGGCATCTTCAAGGATTCAGTGGAAATCGGCGCCCTCACCGGTGCCGCCTTCATCGTCGGAGCGCTCGCTTCTGGTGTTTCCGGCTATATCGGCATGTCGATCGCCGTCCGCGCGAACGGCCGCACAGCCGCAGCCGCGCAGAACAGCCTTGCCGATGCCATCAACACTTCATTGCGGGGTGGCGCGGTCTCTGGCTTCCTCGTCGTTGCGTTAAGCCTCATCGGCGTTTCGAGCATGTTCGCCATCTACAGCCGCTTGCTCGGCCACGCGATCGATCAGACCCCATTCCTCATCGTCGGATTCGGCTTTGGCGCCAGCTTTGTCGCGCTCTTCGCACAGCTCGGCGGTGGTATCTACACCAAGGCCGCCGATGTTGGCGCCGACCTCGTCGGCAAGATCGAAGCCGGCATTCCGGAAGACGACCCGCGTAACGCCGCCGTTGTCGCCGACCTCGTGGGTGACAACGTTGGCGACTGCGCGGGGCGTGGCGCCGACCTGTTCGAATCGATGTCGGCCGAAAACATCGGCGCGATGATTCTTGGCGTCGCCATCTTTACGGCAACGAACCGGGTCGAATGGATCCTCTTCCCTCTCGTCCTCCGATCGTTCGGCGTCTTCGCCACGATCATCGGCATGATGACCGTCCCCTTCTGGTCCAAGCGCATTAGCGACCCCATGGGCGCCCTCAACGGCGGCTACTGGACAATCACCGCCCTTTGCATCGGCGGCCTTGCCATTTGTACCAAGGCCATGCTCGGCGACGTCTGGTACTGGTTCTTCTTTTGCGGACTCATCGGCATCGCGACGGGCATCGCATTTGTCTACATAACGCAGTACTACACCGCGGGTGCGTGGCGCCCCGTCCAGGAGATCGCTTCGGCCAGCCGGACCGGAGCAGCCACGAACATCATCATCGGAACGGCTGTTGGCTTCGAAACCACCGCCGTCACCGCTATCACGGTGGGCCTGGCCCTCGTCGGTTCGTTCGTGCTGGGAAGCCAGGCTGATGTCACGAACGTGAGCAGTGTCTCGGTCGGCGTCTTCGGTACGGCCTGCGCCACGATGGGCATGCTGATGTCGGCAGCGTACGTGCTCGCCATGGATACCTTCGGCCCAATCACGGACAACGCCGGCGGAATCACGGAGATGGCCGAAGACTCATCGCCCGAAGCCCGCGTCATCACCGACAAGCTCGATACCGTCGGCAACACCACGAAGGCGCTCACCAAGGGCTACGCGGTCGGTTCCGCTGCCCTGGCGGCGTTCCTCCTCTTCACCGCCTACCTCGATGAAGTCCGCCTCGAATTCGGCAAAATCGCAGGCGACAGCCCTGAGCGGTATGCCGAACTCATCCAGGACTTGAACCTCATCCCGGTCGGCTCATCGGTGCGGGCAGAAGCGGCCAACTCGATCCAGGACCACAGCAACCAGCTCAAGGCCGTCTTCGACGAAGTCAACGACGAAGACAAGCTGAGCCAAACGACAATCGACACCCTTGCGGTTTCGGACCAGGAAGAGCGTGACGCCATCGTCGGGAAGAAGATTGATGACGGCGATCTCACCGCAGAACAGGGCGCAGCCATCCAGGCGAGTCCGTTACCCCTACCGAGAGTGATGCCGATCAACCTCGGCAAGGTGGAAGTCTTCGTCGGTGCCATGCTCGGCGTGATGCTCGCGTTCCTCTTCAGTTCGCTGGCGATCCGCGCCGTCGGCAAGACAGCCGGATCGATCATCGAAGAGGTCCGCCGCCAGTTCCGGGAAAGCCCTGGCATCATGACCGGAGAGGTTCGGCCGGACTACACCCGGGCCGTCGACATCACGACTCGCGCGGCACTCCGCGAGATGATCGGGCCGGGCATCCTCGCAGTAGGCATGCCGATCGCGACGGGTGTCATCTTCCGCTATGCCTTCGGCGGAAATGGCAACGAAGGCTGGCTCTCAGTGGCGGGCATGCTGATGGTCGGTACCATCGGCGGTGTCCTCCTCGCGACCTACCTGAACAACACCGGTGGGGCCTGGGACAACGCCAAGAAGTTCATCGAATCCGGTGGGCTGAAGGACGAAAGTGGCGACGTCATCGGCAAGGGTAGCGAAACCCACGCCGCTGCCGTCGTCGGCGACACCGTCGGAGATCCCTTCAAGGACACCGCCGGCCCGGCGCTCCACGTCCTCGTGAAGCTCCTCAGCACCATCACGCTCGTCCTCGCTCCGCTCTTCATCAGCTAAGTGAGGCCCTCACCCCCTGCTCCCTCTCCCAAGCGTGGGAGAGGGGGTTTTTGATTTCGGGATGGGAAGGCCACGGGCAACAACTGGCGCGACTGGCAAGGAGCGCTACACGCTCGCCGAGCGTGTGAACGCTCCGTTTCAGCCACCGACGCAGGTCAACATGCCAGCGCTCCTTCTTCAGTCGCGCCTGTGGGCTCGTGTGGTGGGTCACCCGCAGCCATGGCCATGGAAACAACAGGCGCGACTGGCAAGGAGCGCTACACCCTCGGCGAGCGTGTGAACGCTCCCCTGAGCGACCGATGCAGGTCGACATCCCAGCGCTCCTTATCAGTCGCGCCTGTGGGCTCGTGTGGTGAGTCACCTGCCATCACTCCCATGGAAAACAACAGGCGCGACTGGCAAGGAGCGCTACACGCTCGCCGAGCGTGTGAACGCTCCGTTTCAGCCACCGACGCAGGT
>JBATAT010000213.1:0-2693 GCA_049662005.1 Tepidiformaceae bacterium | reverse complement strand
GCCCGAGGCTTCGGCCAAGCGCGAGGGCGGGCACCACGGCAGCGGCAAGGGCATAGGCCGAGAGGATCAGCAACAGGCGAAGATCGTGTGCGGAGATGAACATCATCGAAGCGGCAACGACCATGTTGGCGACGAACACCCCAATGCCGAGGACCGTGAACATCAGGATCCTCGAGCCAAATCCGACCGGGCTCGACCAGTGCTGCACGGCAAGGCCCGCGGCGAGCCCGAGCCAACCTGTAGCAACGAGGGTCGCCACAAAGATGGGAAAGTCATGCGCCGGCGTCCCGGCAAGCCGATTTGCCGCCAGGGCAGCGAGCAAAGAGGCCACCACGATGCCGAAGGCGCAAACGCCGCCAACCGCGAAGCTCCTGGCAGTCACGCGTCCCACCGGTAGCCCGCTCCCCAGACCGTTTTCAGATGCCGCGGGTGTTCGGGGTCACGCTCGACCTTCGTCCGGAGCCGGCGAACATGGACGGTCACCGTGCTCTCATCGCCGGGAGCATCGAAGCGCCAGACCTGCTTCAGCAACTCCAGGCGGCTGAAGACTTTGCCCGGGTGATTCACCAGGAACCAGAGGAGTTCGAACTCGCGGCTGGTGACATTCACGGAGGCATCGCCCCGCGAGACTTCGTGCATATCGTGGTCCACGAGAATGTCTCCGCTCTGGCGGATGCCTCCCGGGAGCTGGGCTGGATCGAAGCTCCGCTTCAGCACTGCCCGCACCCGGGCGACGAGTTCTCGCGGGCTGAAGGGCTTGGCGAGGTAGTCATCGGCGCCGACTTCGAAGCCGGCGATACGGTCCATTTCGTCGCCGCGGGCGGTGAGCATGATGATCGGGACCTGGTTGGTGCGGCGGATTTCGCGACAGACTTCCATGCCACCGACCTTCGGCAGCATCAGGTCCAGGACCACGAGATGGGGGTGAACGTCGTGAAACGAGGCGAGCCCGGTCTCGCCATCAATCGCCGTGCTCACGCTGAAACCTTCGCGCGCGAGATAGCGCTCGACCACTTCGAGCACCATCGGCTCATCATCGACGACGAGGATGCGAGGGCCGTTCATCGGCGTTCCCGCCGAGCTCCGCCAGCGGATGCGCCGATCGATGGTGGTTTCAGTTGCTTCACGGCGACCCTCCCCAGCACGAACAGGATGCGGTAGCCAGCCTTGATCGAGGCGGAAAGGTTACCACTGACCTTGGACTCGCCGCCGATGCGCGGGCGGTAGCCCGTTTCGATCTCGATGATGGTGAACTTCTTCGAGGCCGCGACCGCGAGAAGTTCGACCGTCCATCCATAGGTTCGTTCCTGCGGGTCGATTTCGTTCAGTGCATTGCGGGTGATCGCCTTGAGCGGCGAGAGGTCATGCAGGCGCCGGCCCGACCATGCGCCGATGAGGATCCCGCTGAGCCAGTTGCCGAACCTCGCCGCCCGGGCGAGCGAGCCGGCGGCGACGCGCTCACCCTTACGGACACCAAGTGCGAGGTCCGCGCCCGCCTCGAGCGCGGCGAGCAGCGCCGGGATGTCCTCCGGACAATCGCTGCCATCGGCATCCATGAAGACATACACATCGCACTGGGGAGTAGCGGCAACGCCAGCCATGCAGGCGCGGCCATATCCTGGCACCGGCTCACTCACCACACGCGCGCCCGCCGCCGTGGCCGCGGCGACGGTTGCATCGCTGCTGTTGTTATCGGCGACGATGATCTCGCCGTCGAAGTAGCTGCGAGCTTCGCGGATGACCTGGCCGATACATTCCGCTTCGTCGCGGGCGGGGAGAATGAGGACGGCGTTCATGGCGCCCCCCGGTAGACTTCGACGCCATCTTCGGCGAAGACCAGTTCCTTCGTTCGGCTCACGGTTTCGAGGTGCTCTGCCCACCCCGCTTCGGTCGTGCGCGAACTCCTCACGCCCGAACGGTCGACCACGATCCAGTCGGCGTGTTCGAAGCCGTCCGGGAATTCGTATGCGCCGCGGTGGTGCGCGATCCGGGGCAAGAGGCCCGTCTGTGCCGAGACGGAGACATTCTCGTCGCCTGGCACGAGGGCGAGGGCAGCCAGGACGGCCGTCCGATGCTGAGCCGATGGCGAACCAGCATGGCCGTCGGCCAGCGGATGGAAGACAGCGGCCGCAAGCAAGGGTGGGGCAACGACGGCCACCGCAACGGCTGCCGTGCCGATTCGCTCGCGCAGGGAAACAGCCGCCAGCAGCGCGGCGACGACGATCAACGGGACCAGTTCGGCAGCGTAGTGGAACTCCAGGTGGCGTTGCACACCGTGCGTCGAAAGGAGCGCGAGGCCAAGGCCCGGAACAAGCACCACGAGGTAAACCGGACGCCACAGCACCACCAACGAACTCGCGCCGATAAACAGGGCCATCGTCCAGAGCTGGGCCGGAGCGAGCAACACCTTCGCCGCGCGCAAGGGAACGAGCAGGAAATCGGCAACGGTGCGATGCGGCAGGAGATAACCGAATCGCTGCACCAGGTCACTGGCCTGGCCGTCGCGAACGAGGGGCATGACCACGAAAACGCCCAGGAGCGCCCAACCAAGAGCGACGCCGGCGGTGAGCATTGCCTCGCGCCGCAGGTCGCGAATCCACATATAGCCGGCGAGGGCGAGGGCAAGGAAGACCGTGTCTTCCTTGAACGCCAGGACCGAGAGGGTGGAGACCACCGCAAGCCGCCTTCGATCG
>JBATAT010000212.1:0-4694 GCA_049662005.1 Tepidiformaceae bacterium | reverse complement strand
CCCGCACTGCGTGTCGCTTGATCAGCGTCTGGACCGAACGGCCGGTGAGCCGGTTACCAAAGCGATTGAGGAACAGGGGATTATCCAGTTTGGGTTTCGAGGTCTGGGCCTTGGCCAACAGCGGCGGACGGCCGAATTCCAGGTAGCGTTCGAGGGCCTGCATCGATGGCTCGCCGAAGAGGACGACGCGCTCCTTCGCGCCCTTCCCGTGGATGATGGCGTTGCCTTCGCCGAGGTCGACCTGGCGCACATCGAGTGAGACGAGTTCGGAGATGCGAAGTCCGCCGGCATACAGCAGTTCGAACATCGCGCGATCCCGCAGCCCGGCCGGCGTATCGGGGTCCGGCGCGGCAAGCAGCGCATCGAGCACCGCCGGGTCCAGGACCTTCGGCAGCCGTTTCGGCCGCTTCGGCAGTGCGATCCCGTAGAGCAGGTCTCGCGCCGTCGCGCCTTCCTGGAAGAGGTACTTGTAAAACCCGTGGACCGTGCTGGTTCGACGGGTGATCGAAGCCGCAACCATGCCGCCTTCCTTCAGCCCCGTGAGGTACTGGCGAAAAACCGAACGCGAAGTTTGCAGCGGATCGGCCTTCCGTTCGGCGCACCACGAAAGGAAGCTGCCGATATCCGTTCGGTAGTTGCGCAGCGTGTAGGCCGAACGGTTGCCAGCCGAAAGCTCGCGCAGGTAGGCGTCGAGGAACGCCTCTGCCGACTTGTGCACGGGGACCACACTTGGCATAACGCGATTGTGGAGTGTTAAGGGACTAGAGGCGAGGAATTACCTCGGAATTCCGCGTGGCACCGTTTGATTGAGAACAGGTCCGCTGAATCGTAGTCTTGGTCCGTGGGAGAACTGCGCGACATCCCGGCGAAGGACGCAATCAAGGCGTTTGAGCGTGCCGGTGGCATAGTCAGAAGAGGCAAGGGTTCCCACGTCAACATCAGAATGCCAAACGGCCGTTCTGTAACGTTCGCTCAGTCGAACAAGGACGTGAAAATCGGCTTGTTGCGGGGTATGCTGAAGCGAGCAGAACTGTCGCAGGACGAGTTCCTGGAGTACCTGGGAAGGAAGCGTTGATGGACTACGTAGTTATCGTCCACGTGGCCGAAGAGGGCGGGTTCTGGGCCGAAGTTCCAGCCCTTCCCGGATGTTTCACCCAGGGTGAAACCATGGAAGAGATCCTCGTGAATGCCCGAGAAGCGGTTGAGCTTCACGTCGAGGTGATGGCCGAAGATGGACTGCCGCTCCCTGAACCGGACTCGATTCGGGTAGCGAAAATAACGGTTACGGCACCTTCGGCGGCGTGAACCGCCGCCAAAGGTTGTTCCTCGCCGCTCGCGTCGCCTAACTGGCCTTCTTCGCTCTTGTTGCGCCCGCGTTCGCCTTCCGCTTCGCAAACGCCGCCTTCCCACGCGCACTCCGTTCCAGCAGCTTCTTGTTCGCTTCGATGCGTTCCGCTTCGGGACGCGCCGGAGCCAGCTTTTCGAGACTGTTCGTGGTGTAGCTGCAGTTCGGATAGTTCCAGCAACCCCAGAACTTCCCGCGCTTCGTCTGCTTTTCGACGAGTTGGCCGGTCTCGGGTTCTTCGGGGCAGGCGATCCCCACGGGCACACCACCTCGGAAGTCGCAGGAACCGCTCTCACGGTTCACACAATCCACGTAGGCGCCGTAAGGGCCGGTCTTCTGGATGAGGGCGCCACCATCCTTCGGGCACTTGAATGCCGTCTCTTGTGGGGCGGCCACCACCAGTGGCTGGCCGTCTTCGCCCATCGGCAGCGAATTCGTGCACTCCGGGTAGCGCGGGCAGGCGAAGAACTTCCCGTTGCGGCCCCATTTGATCACCAGGTTTGCCTGGTCGCACACATTGCAGCGGATGTCCGTCTCTTCCTGCTGCTTGATCGCCGAAATCTCTGCCTGGTCGAGCTTCTCCTTGAATTCGGGCCAGAAGTGCTGGAGCACCGCGTCGTAGCCGCGCTCGCCATCCGCAACTTCGTCGAGCTCCTTTTCCATTTCGCCGGTAAACGGCAAATCCACGTAATGCTTCATGTGCTGTTCGAGCAGGTCATGAACGACAAACCCGAGTTCCTGGGGAACCAGCTGACGCCCCTGCTTCTGCACGTAGTCCCGCTTCAGTACCGTCTGCACGATGCTCGCGTAGGTGCTCGGGCGGCCGATACCTTCTTCCTCGAGGGCGCGGACGAGTGATGCCTCCGTGAAGCGTGGCGGCGGCTCCGTCTGGTGCCGGCGCTGGTCGATGCTCCGCTGGGTAAGCACTTCGCCTTCGACGAGTTCCGGGATGGCGGTCGCTGTCGCCTCGTCATCATCGTCCGGCGCCTTGTCGTTCACATCCGCGCCGTACGCTTTCAGGTGGCCTTCGAACACGAGCGTGCTCGAATTTGCCCGGAACGTGCCGGTCACGGCGTCGTTCTCTTTCGCCTCGATTTCCACCGCAACCGTCGCGTAACGAGCGTCGGTCATCTGGCTGGCGACGAAGCGCTGCCAGATGAGCTGGTACACACGGAACTGATCCGCGCTGAGGACCCGCCGCAGGCTCTCCGGCGTGGCCGAAGCGTTCGTCGGCCGGATCGCCTCGTGGGCTTCCTGTGCGCCCTTGCTCCGGGTCGCATAAACGCGTTCCTTCTCGGGGACGAACTGGTCGCCCCAGGTATTCGCGACCCACTCGCGTGCCTGGCTTCGCGCCAGCGGCGAAATACTCACTGAGTCGGTTCGCATGTAGGAAATGAGGCCTGCCTGGCCCCCGATGCCTTCGTAGAGCTCCTGGGCGATGCCCATGGCCCGCGCCGCGCTCATTCCAAGGCGGTTGACTGCAGCCTGCTGGAACGTGCTCGTCGTGAAGGGCGGCACCGGCCCGCGTCGCTTTTCGCCCTTGGTCACTGAGGCGACTGAGAACTGCGAACGCTTGAACGTTGCTGTTAGCGTATTCGCTGAATCTTCGTCCGGGATAGCGGGCCCCGCCGCTCGGAACGGCGGTTTCATTGCGCTGCCTTTCACCATCGCGGGGAAGGTCGCGAGGTCGCTCTCGAATGCGCGCCCGGCCTTTTCCAGCCCGGCATGGATCGACCAGTACTCCGTTGGCACGAAGTTCCGGATGAGTTTTTCGCGATTCACGATGAGGCCGAGGGCTACGCTCTGGACGCGCCCCGCACTCGCTCCCCGGCTCACCTTCTTTTGCACAAACCAGGTAAGCGGAAAGCCGATGAGGCGATCGAGGACGCGCCTCGCCTGCTGCGCATCCACGAGATCCATGTCGATCTTCCCTGGCGCTTTTCGCCCGTGGTCCGCCCCACCGTCGACCTGGGTGCCCGTGGCTTCGGCGAAGGCAGCTTCGATCGCCGGCTTCGTAATTTCGTGGAAGACCACGCGAGTGACCTTGTCGTCCGGGATGCCCGCCGCTTCCTTGATGTGCCAGGCGATCGCCTCGCCCTCCCGGTCAGGGTCGGTGGAGAGGAAGACGCGAGTGGCCTTTTTCGCCGCACTCGCGATGTCCTTCACTACTTCGTTCTTATCGACGCCGCGCTTCTTGTCCTTCACCACCACGTACTTCGGCGTGAAGTCCAGCTTTTCTACGCTCTCGACGCCGTAGCCGTACGGCGGCAGGTCGCGAACGTGGCCAACCGAAGCAATCACTTCGTAGTCATCGCCAAGAATGTTCCTCACGGTTCGCGCCTTGGTCGGCGATTCCACGACCACCAGGTTGTGGGCCTTCGAACTGCGCTTCGGTGCGTCGGTCGCAGGTGAATCCGGCGCTCGCCGGGTACGCGAAGCCGTCGCCTTGCGCGGCGTTGTCTTGGCTCCAGTGGAGCTTGATTTGCCCTTTCGGGACGGAGTTACAGTTACCAAAGAAAGTGCCTTTCGCCGGTGTAGTTCGACCGGCGCGTTTTTCGAGAGTAGAGAGCAGATTCACGCTCTGTCTAGTGGGTGGGCCCGAAGGGCCCGGCGCGCGACGCACGCGCGAGGCGCAAATTTAGGCGATCGCGTACGTCATCGCGCCCGCCGAACGGACCCGCCCTTCCAGTTCCAGGATCTGCAGTGTCCCGCTCACTTCGGCGATCGGGCGCTCGGCTTTCCGTGCGATTTCATCGATGTGCAGTGGGCCTTCTGCGAGCCATTGCAAGAGTGGATGGTCGTCGTGCTTTACCGCCGCTTTCGCTGGTTCCGTGTGTTCGGTGCGTTTTTCGAAGAGTGCAGGCTGAGGTTCGGGACGGGCCTTGTCGATGGTCGCCGGGATCCCGGTCGCGATGAGGTTCAGCTCCTGGCACAGCTGTTCCGGGGTCGCCACAAGCTTGGCCGTGTTCTCCCGGATGAGCTGGTTTGTGCCGTAGCTCTGCCGCGAAAAAATGCTGCCTGGAATAGCGAACACATCCCTGCCCTGTTCGAATGCCCAGTTCGCGGTGTGCAGCGCCCCGCTCCCCTCCCCCGCCTCGATCAGCAGTGCTGCTTTCGCCAGTCCCGAGATGATCCGGTTGCGCCTTGGGAAGTAGTCCCGCCGCGCCGGGATGCCCACCGGGTATTCGCTCACGAGACAGCCATGTTCGGTGATGCGTTCAGCGAGCCCGGCGTTCTCACGAGGGTAGACCTGGTCGATGCCGCCTGCGAGCACGGCGACCGTCGGCGCTCCGTGTTCGAGCGCAACCCGGTGCGCGATCGCGTCCACCCCACGCGCGAGGCCGCTGAT
>JBATAT010000211.1:0-8928 GCA_049662005.1 Tepidiformaceae bacterium | reverse complement strand
TCAGCACGACCTTCCAGGTGACGGGCACCGTAAACATCCCGAACGTCAAGAACTGGACGCTCGAAATCGGCGAAACCGCGAACCCCACCGAGTGGAAAACCATCGGCAGTGGCACGTCTCCGGTCACAAAGGATGGTCCGCTGGGCGTCATCGAACCCCGCGACCTGAAAGACAACTCCGTCCACACGGTCCGCCTTTCGACGGATGACGGAACGGGATTGCGGACTTCAGTGGTGATCAACATCCGGCGGACCGGCGTGCCAAACAATCCGTTCGGCACAAGAACGCCGATGGGTACTCCTCCCAGCGGGACACCAACTCCGACCGCGACAGGCAACCCGAACTTCCCCGTTGGCACGGTAACGCCGCAACTGCCGGTACCGAACGAGTAATCCCGGCTTGTTTCCGGCCGTTTGCTTTAGGCGTGTGTCGAGAACGGCCGTGCACCCGGCGGGAACCTGCACCCCACAGATTGCGCCGCTTCAACCAGCGCAAATCGGAAATCGTCAATCGAAAATGAGCGGCCCAGGAGAGCGGCAGCCGCCCAACCTTGGCCGCAGCCCATGGCCCGCCCTTACCCGCTCATCAGCCCAAACTCCTCGGCGAGCAGCCGATACGACTGCTTCCTCGCCTCGAAGTCGTAGGTGATGGTCACGACCATGAGTTCGCGCGTGCCGTATTCGTCAGCAAGGTCTTCAAGCCGGGCGCGGACCGTGCCGGGGGTGCCGTGGATGTAGGTCTGGCGAAGGTAGCCCAGGTAGTCGAGTTCTGCTTCGGTGAAGTCGATCGCCATCGCCTCTTCCGGTGGAATGATGCCCGAGCCCTGCTGACCGCGGGCCCGGCTCACCACACGAGAACCCCAGCGGCTCCAGCTGAGGTATTCGGCCTTCTCCTGCGTCTCGGCACAGGTGAGCGAGACGCCCATCGCCGTTCGCGGTTCCGCCAGGAACGGCGATGGCTGGAACGCAGCCTCGTACTCGCGCAGCACCGTCTCCGGACCCTCCTGGCTGATGAAATGGGCGAAGCAGAACGCCCACCCGAGTTGGGCTGCATAGTGCGCGCTCGCACGTGAACTTCCGAGGAGCCACATCTCAGGCAGCGCGTCACCCGTGGGTTGTGCCTTCATGCCGTGGTAGGGGTGTTCACCGGGAAGGTTGCCTGCCATGTACCCGTACAGGTCCATCAGCATCTCGGGATAGCGATCGATATCGGTCATCGCGTGGCCAAACGCGAGGGCGCGGGCCGTCTTCGTGTCGCTCCCCGGCGCGCGCCCGATCCCGAGGTCGATTCGGCCCGGGTGGAGCGTTTCGAGCATCCGGAACTGCTCGGCCACCTTCAGGGGTGCGTAGTGGGTGAGCATCACCCCGCCGGAACCGACGCGGATCTGCTTCGTCTGATTGGCGATGTGGCCGATCAGGATCTCCGGCGATGCCGATGCGAGGCCGGTGCCATGGTGTTCCGAAAGCCAGTAGCGATGATAGCCAAGCTCATCGCAGAGCCGGGCGAGTTCGAGCGTTTCGGCGATGGCCTGGGCAGCGGTACCACCCTTGCGGATCGGGGACTGGTCGAGGACAGAGAGGGTGAGGTTGGTCATTTCGCCACAGTATGGGGCTGGAGGCGCCGGCTTTCGCGCGCCAGGTTCGCAAGCCACTCCGCACGGTCCGCCTTCAACTGATCCCAGGTGAAGCGCCAGCTCCAATTCCCTTCCGGCTGGCCCGGCACGTTCATGCGCGCTTCCGCGCCGAGTTCGAGCACGTCCTGCATCGGGATGATTGCCGTTTCAGCGACGGATTCGTACGCGCAGCGAATCAGGTCGTCGACGATGTCTTCGCCGCTGACCGAAAGATAGCGGCGGACGCTATCGCGTTCGGCCCCCGATGCGTGTTGGTACCAGCCGAGGGTGGTGTTGTTATCGTGGGTACCGGTAAACACCACCTGGTTCGCGATCTGGTTGTGCGGCAGGTAGGGGTTCTTCTCGTCGTCACCGAAAGCGAACTGGAGGATCGCCATACCCGGATAGCCGAGGGCATCGCGCAGCGCCCGCACCTTCGGCGTTATCAGGCCGAGGTCTTCCACCATGATGTTGAGGTCGCCGAGCGCTTTCGTCGCCGCATCAAACAGCGCGCGGCCGGGCCCCGGCTCCCAGTGGCCTTTCACCGCCGTCGGTTCGCTCGCAGGGATTTCCCAGGCTGATTCGAATCCGCGGAAGTGATCGATGCGAACGCAGTCAAAAAGGGCGAACGTCCTGCGGAGGCGTTCGATCCACCAGCTGTAGCCGTCCTTGCGCATGAACTGCCAGTCAAAATGCGGGTTTCCCCAGCGCTGGCCGGTCACCGAAAAGAGGTCCGGCGGTACCCCGGCAACCACGCGCGGTTTGCCATCGGCATCCAGTTTGAACTGGTTGCGATCGTTCCAGACATCGGCGCTATCGAGGTCGACGAAAATAGGGACGTCGCCGTAGAGCGAAATACCACGAGCGTGCGCGTAGTTGCGCAGCGCATTCCACTGCCGGTAGAGAGTCAACTGCAGAAAGAACTGGTAGCTGATTTCGCCTGCCAGCTCCGAGCCGGCGGGTGGCGTGGTGATGGCGCCCGAGCGTTCGGGTTCCGGCCACTCCCACCAGGGCTGGTTGTGAACATCTCGAAACGCCGCGAAGTGAGCGTAGGGCTCGATCCACGGGTTGAGTGCTTCGAAAGCTGCGATCTCGGGCTGCCCACCGGCGGCGAGGAACCGCTGGTGGGCTTCGCGCAGG
The DNA here is from genome assembly GCA_049662005.1 of Tepidiformaceae bacterium. Taxonomy (GTDB): domain Bacteria; phylum Chloroflexota; class Dehalococcoidia; order Tepidiformales; family Tepidiformaceae; genus Amarobacter. The sequence continues at coordinate 6,176 of JBATAT010000211.1, read as the reverse complement.
AAAGGTTCGCGGTAGGCGCGGATCGCCTCGAAGTTAAGGCGGTGGTTGTCCCGATCTGGTGGTGCGAACGCGGCGGTCGATTCGAGCAAGCCCGCGGCCGCGAGGTCGGGGAGCGAAATGAACAGTGGATCCAGTGCGAAGGCCGAACGCGATGCGTAGGGTGAGTTCCCTGGCCCGACCGGACCGAGCGGGAGCATCTGCCAGATTGAACAGCCAGCGTTACTGAGAAAATCAACGAAATTCCGCGCCTCTTGGCCGAGGCCACCCGGGCCGGGGAGGGATGTGGGGTGCAGGACGATGCCGCAAGTGCGTGAAGCCATTCACTGAGTATCGAGCGCCAGGCAGCAAACAGCGAACCGCTCAGGTGAAGCGATTCCCGGGTTCAGGCCGCGCTCCGCTGGCGCGCCGGTATCAATCGAATTGGAACTACGACTTCTCCCTCAACGGAGATCTGTTCAGCCCGGATGAAGCGCGCGGCCGTGCGCACGGACCCAGAAAGCGTTCGTCGCCGGGCTTTGCGCATTGGGGCCGGCCGGGTCGAATCGTGATCCATCGTGTTCCTATCATCGCGGATTCTGCTCAGGGAATCCCCTTATTCCGGTGAATTTGCCGGGACGGACTCATGGCAGTTCGGTGGACGAAGCCCGACGCTCGCAGGCTGGCAGAACCCGCCGGACGACTTCCGGCAACCGTCGAAAATCGCGTGTTCAGTGCCAGTCCTATCGCGCAGCGGGTTTCTCCCGAGTGAACAACTGGATGCGATGTGTCGAAGATGATGACAGGCAGCCATTGAGGCACGATGCCCCAGGCGCCCGGAGCACGGCGATGACAACCAACATGCGCGTATGCCAGCACTGCGGACTTCCCTACGATTGGCGCCGGTCGCCCTCGGGCTCCCTGAAGATGACCTACTGCGGATCACTCTGTGAACGCGCCGACCTCGGCTTCACGATCGAAACGTTGCTCAACGATGTTCAGGTGGTTCGCCATGACTGGAAAGAGCTGCTCGCGGCCTGAGCGGTAAAGAATCCTTGTGAACGTAAGATCTTCGGCCAGCGTAGGTCTTAGGGATGAGGCCAACTGCTCCCGTTGCACGATGAGGCGCCGCATTTCCGGTGGCACCCTGAGCACAACGAGGGATGGCCGAAACGGAGGACACCAAATGGCAACGACACTTTCCAGCACCATCGACCAGGCAAACATCAAGACGTGCCGCCGCTGTGGCGTGCGCTACGACTGGCGCCGCTCGCCGAGCAGTTCCCTGAAGATGACTTACTGCGGATCGCTCTGCGAACGGGCCGACCTCGGCTTCACCATCGAAGCACTCATTCGTAGCGAGCGGGACGTTGCGGCAGTCGCCGCATAACTTACGGTTTCGTGACAGAGTGAGGTGGGTCTCTTTACGCAACTAAGCTCGACGGTCTACGCTGGATACAGCCCAGGCACCCGACCCTTCTTCGGAAGGGCGGGGAAGCCAGGGGCGGGGAGATTGAAAATCGATGGTTGAAACACCAATCGGGCCCGGACCAACCGGGATGAACCTGAACCACATCAAAGTGTGCTCGCGCTGCAGCCTTCGCTACGACTGGCGAAAGTCGCCCAGCACCATGAAAATGACCTACTGCTCGTCGCTTTGCGAGAAAGCCGACCTCGGGTTCACACTCGAAGCCCTCTTGAGGTACGAGCGCGCCGTGCCAGCCGAAGAGCCGGCGCCGATCGTCTAGCCAGCCCTTTTCGTTTCACATCTACGAAGGCCCGCACATCACGTGCGGGCCTTCGTGTTTTTCGTCAGGTCCGGGGCCGGACTACGCGGTGGTGGTCAGCGGTGTGTCGTCACGGTTGGCCCATTCGCGCATTGAACCGTCGTACACGCGAACGTTCTCATAGCCGAGGAGTTCCATCGCGAAGGCCGCGTGGGCAGCCCGGATTCCTCCCTGGCAATACGTGATGGTCTCTTTTCCTCGCTCGATGCCGGCTTCGTTAAGCAGCGCCTGGATCTCGTCGGCCGGCAAGAACTTCCGCGTGTCATCGGAAGCCACGAAGCGCAGCCACTCGAGGTGGTGTGCGCCGGGCACGCGCCCGACACGCTTGTTGCCGCGGTCGTTCGTCCCCTCCCACTCGCCATCAGTGCGTGCATCGAGCACCTGGCATCCCGGGCGAGCATGCGCATCCTTCAGGTAATCGACCGAGGCGTAGATCGCCGGATTCGGTGTGGCTTTGAATGTCGCCTTCGGTGCGCGGGTGGAGTGGAATGTCATCGGGCGCTCTTCGGTCATCCAGCGGTGCCAGCCGCCGTTGAGTACCTTCGCGTTGGTGTGGCCGTAGTACTTGAGCACCCACCAGAGGCGCGAGGCAACCAGCCCATTGTTGTCGTCGTAGGTGACGACCGTTGTCTCGTTTGAGACTCCGAGCTTGCCCATGAGCGCTTCGAATTCGGCTGGCGGCATCACGAGCGTGCCGTGGTCGCTGCCAGCCGGGTCGTTTTCCTTGATGTAGTAGTGCACCGGGAGTTGGACGGCACCGGTGATGTGGGCCCGGCGGTATGCTTCGACGGTCGCGCAGTCGATGATGCGGACGCTTGGATTCTCGAGGTTCGCCTGGAGCCAGTCGGGCTCGGCGAGCAGTTCGGGGTTTGCGTATTCGGACAAGGGTTCCTCCGTGGCTCTAGTGGAGTGCGCAGTCTAACTGACGGTGAACAGGGTGAGTAAATAGCCCGGCCGGGCCAGATCGCTCGGAATGCGGTATGTTCGAGAGCACTAACGAAAGATTGGTGATGACTATGGAATACCGTTCGCTTGGACGCACCGGCGTGAAAGTCAGTTCCCTCTGCCTCGGCTGCATGATGTTTGGCGGGAAGACGACCCCGAACGATTCGTACGACATCATCGATCGCGCGATCGATGGCGGCGTGAACTTTATCGATACCGCGAACGTCTACAACCAGGGCCGGAGCGAGGAAGCGACCGGCGAAGCACTCAAGCGCAACGGCAAGCGCAACCAGGTGGTCCTCGCCACGAAAGTTCACGGCAAAATGGGCGAAGGCCCGAACGACATGAACAACACGCGCCGCCACATCATCGAGCAGTGCGAGGCCAGCCTGCGTCGCCTCGGCACGGACTATATCGACCTCTACCAGATTCACCGCCCGCAATCCGATATGCCGGTGGATGAAACGCTGCGTGCGCTCGATGACCTCGTCCGGTCGGGCAAAGTTCGCTACCTCGGCGCGAGCACGTTCGCTGCATGGCAGCTCCTCGAGTCGCTCTGGGTTTCGAAGGAGTATGGCCTGAACCGGTTTGTCTGCGAGCAGCCACCGTACAACCTGCTCGACCGCCGTATCGAACGCGAACTGCTGCCAATGGCCCAGAGCTACGGTATCGGGATTATCCCCTGGAGCCCGCTCGCGGGGGGCCTGTTGACGGGCAAATACAGCCGCAACGAGCCGCCGCCTGAAGACAGCCGTTACGCGAATTCGAGTGGCAACCCGATGTATCGCCGCCGCATGAATGACAACATCTGGGACGTAATCGAGGGCCTCGAAGCGATCGCCAAAGAGAAGCAAGTCGAGCTCTCGCAGTTCGCTCTCGCCTGGACGATGCAGGCGGCGGGCGTCACCAGCCCGATCATCGGTCCGCGCACCATGGAACAGCTCGAAGACAACCTCAAGGCCACCGATGTCTCGTTCACGCCGGAAGAACTCAAGGAGATCGACCGGACGATTCGTCCGGGAACACATGTGAGCCCGTATTACGAGGCGGACTGGGCGGTCAGCCAGTACCGCTGGTAACGGAACAAGGGGCGAACCCATGATTAAAGCCGCCAACGTCGACGGTTACATCGCGCAGTTCCCACCGGAGGTCCAGGAGCGGCTGCGCCTCCTGCGTGGGCTGGTTCGTGAGCTTGCCCCGACTGCCACCGAAACCATCGCCTACGGCATGCCAACCTTCAAAGAAGGCGGCACGCTGGTGCACTTTGGGGCGTTCAAGGATCACATCGGCTTGTACGGCGCTTCGGGTGCGGCCGAGGCCTTCAGCGCGGAGCTCGCTGGCGACAAGACCACCAAAGGATCAATCCAGTTCCCCGCCGATCTACCTCTTCCACTCGACCTTATTCGCCGAATCCTGCAGTTCCGGGTGAACGAGGCACGGCAACTGTCTGAAGCCCGCCGGGCTGTAAAGGCGAAATCCCGGACCAGACCTTGAACCTTCCCCCGACCACGCTGCTCCGTTTCCCACCGGAGTCTCGCGACTAACCTGGCCCATTTCGATTGACGGCCCGCACTGGCCGCGATAGCGTCCGCTCACTTCTATTCGGTATCTGTGAGGCTGTTTGATGAGAGAGATGACTGGCGGCGACGCCGTCTACGAGACGTTGCTGGCACTGGGCGTCGATACGGTCTTTGGGATTGTCAGCGTACATAACATTCCGATTTACGATGCAATTCACCGCGGCGGTGCCATCAAAGCCGTTGCCGTTCGGCATGAGCAGGGCGCCGTGCACGCCGCCGACGGCTACGCGCGCGCGACTGGCAAACTTGGAGTTGCCATAACGAGCACCGGCCCCGGCGTCACCAACGGCGTCACTGGACTGTTCGAGGCAGGATTCGCGAGCAGTCGCGTCATGATGATCTGTGGCCAGATCGATTCGGTGTACTACGGCAAAGGCAAAGGCTTCCTTCACGAAGCCGAGAACCAGTTGCCGATGCTCCGCACCATAACTGGCCGGACCGAATCGGTGCGCAGGCCGGAGGAGATCGGCGAAGCGGTCTTCCGGGTCGCCCAGGACGTGAACACCGGTCGCCCTCGCCCGGGCGCGGTTGAAATCCCGATCGACTTCCAGTACGCGAAGGCAGAGATCGATATTCCGCACGTCGAGGCATGGCCCCGGAAAGCCCCAGACCGCGACGCAGTCGCCCGCGCCGCCGATGCGATGAAAGGCGCTCAGAAGATCGTGATCTGGGCGGGTGGCGGCGTGCTGACCGCTGGCGCCGAAGGCGAACTGGCACAACTCGCTGAAGCGTTGCAAGCACCAGTGTTCACTTCCGGCAACGGCCGCGGCAGTCTGCCCGAAGACCATCCCCTCGCGATGGGGCCGCTCACCGCCCAACCCGGGATGACTGAAATCCTCGCCGAAGCCGATGTCGTGGTGGCCGTCGGGACGCGCTTCCAGGCCGGGCAGACGCGCAACTGGACACTCCCTCTAGGCGGCAAGCTGGTCCACCTCGACGCCGACCCCGGCGTGATCGGCCGAAACTACAAAGCAGACGTACCGGTCATCGGCGATGCTCGTCTCGGGCTCGCCGGGATTCTGAAGAGCCTCGATAGCGCGAAGAGTGACGGCGCTTACCTGGCCCGCGCCCAGGAACTCCGGGACGCGACCCGCACGCAGATTCGAACCGAAATCGGCGCCGACTACGAAAGCATCATGGACTCGATGCGCGAGTTGCTGCCGCGCGATGGCAACGTTGTCCGCGATGCCACCGTGCCGGCCTATCTCTGGGGCAACCGGCTCATGCCGATCCTTTCGCCGCGGACTTCAATGAACCCAACCTCAGCCGCGATCGGCCCGGCCTTGCCACTCGCGATCGGTGCGGCTGTCGGCAGCGGCAAGAAAACCGCCGTCATCCAGGGCGATGGTGGCTTCATGTTGAACATCGGCGAACTCGCCACGGCCGTGCAGTACAACGTGCCGCTGGTGGTGTGCGTCTTCAACGACAAGGGCTACGGTGTCCTCCGGTCGATCGAGGGCCGGACGTTCGACGGGCGGCAGTTCGGCGTCGAACTGGCCACGCCCGATTTTGTGATGGTCGCCAACGGCATGGGCATGAAGGCGGAGCGAGTCGAGAGTGCATCGGGTTTCCGCGATGCCTTTGCCCGTGGGCTGGCAAATGATGGCCCATACCTCATCGACATCGACATGACGAAGCTAACGCCGATGGCCGGTCTCGGCACGCCACCCAAGAAAACGTAGAGACACGCCAGCTGGCCTTCGGTGCTCGAATTTTTATAACAAAGCAGAAGGCCCGGCGAACTCGCCGGGCCTTCTACCTTGGTGGATAACCCGACTACCGTACGGCCGCGGGGTCCTGCTGCTCCATTTCCCGGAGGACCTGGCGCATTTTTGACCACCGTTCCATGCGGGTGCGGGCCGTTTCGTCGAGCGTTGCCGGGTCGATT
>JBATAT010000210.1:0-4493 GCA_049662005.1 Tepidiformaceae bacterium | reverse complement strand
GCTAACGGCCGGCTTTAACGCCAAAGGCTGGGAACTCCAGCCCTCGGACGAGGATGGCTTGGGTGGAACGGCATCGTTCTACTTCTCGCCCAACGGTTGCTACACAGAGGCGCCAGCACTCGCGGCGAAGGTCGCAAACCTGGTTCGCCAGGCGCTGAGCATCATCGCTGAAGTCCCGCAGGGCGAACCACTCTGCACGATCACCTTCACCAACACCGACGATGAGAATCGCCTGCCTTCCGGCAACCTGCGAATCGAGAAGTATCTCGATATCAACGGCGATGGCGATGCTAACGACGCCGGTGAGGGCCTCATCGCCTGGACCGTCAACGTTAACGGCCCCGAAGCACTCGTGAACGGGTCCCACTACATGGCTGGCGGCACCGTCGACTTCGCTGGCCTCACCACCGGCGACGTCTACAACGTCAACGAAAACGGCCAGCCTGGCTACACCATCACCAACGCCACCGTGAATGGCATCAGCCAGGGCGCGGTCACCGCAACTTCGGCAACCATCCCGGAGGGCGGCACCACCGTCGTCCGGTTCTACAACCAGCCACTTGGTGGGATCCTCGTCCATAAGGACACGTACAACGTGCTCGACGGCAAGGAGACCCAGAACCTCAACGACGATGATGGCTGGACCATCACCGTCGACTCGACGGCGTGCAAGGTCCACGAGTCGAAGAACACCGATGCAAGCGGCAACGCGAGCTTCAGTGGGCTTCCCCTTTGCAACGACTACGTCGTCTCAGAGAACACGACCAACCCGACGGCCCCTGGCTACTCGCCAGTGACCCCGGCTTCGGTTTCGAACGTCACCCCCACGATCGGTGGCTTCACCGCCATCAAGTTCGTGAACGAAACCCGTAAGTCGACGCCGCCGTGCATAGACTGCAATGGCAACACGCCGACGCCCACGCCGGTAACCCCGACGCAGACGCCGGTGGTTCCAACAGCAACACCGACGACCCCCGCGAACACCGCCACCCCGGTCCCGCCGACGGCAACGCCGACGACCCCGGTTAGCGGTGTCCAGGGCGAGAAGACCCCAGGTCCAGGCAAAACGCCTATCGCACCATCGACCGGTAACGGGCTGATGGGCGGCGGAGCAGCGGGCATGAACCTGCTGTTCCTCCTCGCAGGCCTCGTCGCGGTCGCAATCGGCTCGGGCTTCGTGGCCCTCGGCCGCAAGCGCTAACCGTTACCACCTCAACCGGCTCCCCCTCCCCGCCGCACGGAGAGGGAGCCGGAACCACAGGAAAAGGCCCCGGAACCCCGGGGCCTTTTCGCGTCCATGAGGAGTCGCGGGGCTCAGCCCCCGCTTAATCACCGAAATGCCCACCCCAAACCCAAACGGCAGCGCCACACCGTCAATCGAAAAACCGCCAATCGCAAATCGCCAACATTTCCCCGGCCCTCCCGGGCCAGCGAGGACCGAGCCTTCGCCACTCCTATCCATGCGGGCGCGCCCCCAACCGCCAACCGCTAACGGCTAACGGCCAACGGCTCTAATCGCCAATCCGCCGCCGGAACCGCGCCCCGAACTCGCTGTATCCCCCGTGTAAATCCACTGTATGTCCACTGTTAACCAAAACGGCTCTAACGGAGTTTCTACGGACAGCAATAGGGAGTTTCCCGTACTCTCTACGTGATGTTCACTCTATGTCTTCTGGTTTCGGACGAGAGTGAACGAGCCGTGGCCAAACGGTCGCCAGCCGGGTCAACTTCCCGGCCAGAAGGCAACTGTCCGGCCACTATTCCACTCGGGGGCGAAACCGAAATGACGTTTGCGGGGGTGTGAGGCAGAGGAACATCGATACGGCGGGGTTTGAGCTCGGGGAGGAACAGCAGCTCAATCTCGAAACGGCCGGCACGGGACTGCCGGCGCCAGCAACAGGACGGAGACCTGAATGACACTAGCCTTATACGGAAAATCCAGGAAACGCCAGGGCGGGCTGCTCTTCACGGCGTTCATGGCGATCATGGTCGCGGCGATAGCCGGCGTCGCACTGATCGGCACCGCTTTCGCACACCATCTCGTGATTAGCTCCAAACTGCCCACGTGCAAGAACAACTCGGCCTGGAACCTTGTTGTTTCAGAAGGTGGCTGGAGCAGCTACCGGGAAGCAGTACTGACGACCACAGACAACACAACGCCTGTGCAGTTGCGGTATTCCCCATACATCGACGACGGGTCGGGTTCGACCACGATCCTGTCTGCCAACGGTATCGGCGCTGTCCACACCGCGGGCCAAGTGGACCAGTATCTTGGTTCATTTACTAACAGCGGCTTCACCGATACGTCGAGCGACGACATCACCAGTTCGGCCACGTCACTCGTTCATTCTGGCAGCAGTGCCTGGAATGCGAATTTCGTTTCCGGGAAAGTGATGAAGTGGGGAAGCGAACTCATGCTCATCACTGAACGGAGCGACGACGGCACGACGCTTACCGTCACGCGGGGCTTCGGCGACTCTACAGCAACCCTTCACAACATTAATGAACAGGGTATATGGGTCCGCGGAAACCTCGATACCGGCTCTAGTGCAGAGACCGTTTCCTGGAACCTGCAGTCCGACGCGCCGGTTTGCTCCGCCAAGATCATCATTAAGAAGGTTGTTGAGGGGCAGGGCGCGAACACCTCTACGCTCTTCACAGCGAATGTCTTCAACGACGGCGGCAACGTCGCGAACACCAGCGGTGAAGCGAACGGCCTCACCTTTAGCCAGGCTGCGCCCCGGACTCATACCTGGAACGAAGACGGCACCGACGGCCCCTTCCGGGTCGAAGAAGTCAGCATCCCTGCAAACTGGGCCGCCACCGCGACCAAGGTTCTGACTGGCGACGCTGACTGTAGCAGCACCGCAGCCGAGTGGGACACGACCACGCCGGTGACGGCCACGGGCGGCGCCCTCGCCGCAATCAAGAACGGCGACGTGGTCACCGTCTGCTTCAAGAACACCTACACGCCGCCAGTCACCCCCTCCGTGACCGTGGACAAGGCCAACGATAGCGATGGCACGCCGAACCTCAGCCAGTCCTTCAACTACACGCTGAAGTTCACCGTCGCGAACGGGCCGACGACCTCCAGCTTCGTTGCTGTCGACGCTATCCCTTCCAACTTCACGGTCGGAACTGTGTCGCCTTCAGCCGGAACGCTTCATTGCGCCAAGTCTGGCAATACCGTGACCTGCACGCTCGACTCGGGTGCAGCGACCGGCAGCTACACCGCCACTATCCCGGTGACTGTGAAGGTCGATTCGGCCTGTACAGAAGTGACCAACAGCGTCTACAAGGACAGCACAACCGCCGGGACCCTGCTCGATAGCGACACCGTCGATATCACTGGCTGCGGCCATCTGACCTTCGAGAAGCTCGACGGCGTCAAGGTCATCGACTCGGTCCAGTGGACCCTGAAGTTCACCAACACCTCAACGGTCCAGCAGCTGATCACGGTCCACGACGCCAACACGACGTTCGTCTCCGAGACCTGCGTCAACGACAACGTCGCGGACAACCCCGGTGCCGACGACTACAGCTGCACGGTGGCCGGCGGCGGCACCGCTGAGGTGGTCGTCTCGACTCCGCTTTCGGCGGGTCAGGCCGGCATTTGCGACGACGTTCATATCAACAACACCGCCTACGTTGTGGGCGGCAGCTCCGATACCGCTGAGTACAGCGACACGGCGAAGCCGGATAAGACCTGCCTCACGGTTACGAAGTCTGCATCGCAGACCGAAGAACCACCAACCTGGACGATAAGCATCGCAAGCACCGCGGATGCACCTGTTGGGGTCTTCATCAAGGATGCTGGCGCGACCTACCAGGGCGTCGTCAGCGGCGGTACCTGCACAGCCAGCGTCGGTGCCAATATGACCAACGGCATCGCCTGCACGGTGAACGCCAACAGCACGCTCATCGTTACTGTCACCAAGCCCACCCCGGCCGCGACCTGCAAAGGTACGGACGTTTCGAACACGGCACAGGTCTGGGTTGGCGCCGCTGACGACGGCGAGCCAGACTTCACACCAGACGGTGGCGGGTTCAAGGGCGTCAACAGCAACCGTGAGCTCTGCACCGGCGTCATCCAGCTCTGCAAGGTCTGGGCATTCAACGCCCCGCTCGAACTGAGCGACGGAAAGGCGAACTTCGACTTCACCGTCAACGACACGCCAGTGACCATCTTCGACGTCGTCGAGGGTGCAACTGACCCTGAGTGCGTCACCCTCGATGTCACCTACGGGAACGTCACGATTGCGGAGCAGCTAACGGCCGGCTTTAACGCCGAAGGCTGGGAGCTCCAGCCCACCAACGACAGCGGTTCGGGTGGAACGGCATCGTTCTACTTCTCATCAAACGGTTGCTATATAGAGGCGCCAGCACTCACTGCCAAGGTCGCAAACCTGGTTCGCCAGGCGCTGAGCATCATTGCTGAAGTCCCGCAGGGCGAACCACTCTGCACGATCACCTTCACCAACACCGACGATGAG
>JBATAT010000209.1:0-1692 GCA_049662005.1 Tepidiformaceae bacterium | reverse complement strand
GCCGCATTCCCGCTCTTCAGGCAGAGCACGGCAATATCGACCGTGACATTCGGGCGCGATTCGTAGATGCAGGCGAGTACACCGAGTGGGATACGCCGCCGGCCGATGAGCAGGCCGTTCGGGAGCGTGCGGGAATCGAACACTTCGCCGACCGGGTCTTCCAGCCGCGCGACGTTCCGCGTATCAGCCGCGATGCCGCGGAGCCGTTCCGGGTTCAGGGCAAGCCGCTCGACGAAGTACGCATCGAGGCCAGCTTCGCGAGCGTTCGCGAGGTCACGTGCGTTGGCTTCGAGTATGGGCGCCTGCTCCGTCTCGAGGAGGTCGGCGATGCGCAGGAGAGCGGCGTTCTTCACGGCCGTGGAGACACGTGCGAGCGACCGTGAAGCAGCCTTCGCGGCGGCCGCGCGGTCACGAAGGAGCGAAGTCGTCATTGTCATAGCCTGAGTGTAATTCATTGGAAAGCTGCTCTGTGGTTCGGAGTAGGATTCAGGCCGATGAAAATCGTTGAATTCCTCCCATGGTGCCGGGCGCGATGACGCCGAAGCTCCTCGCCATCGACCTCGACGGGACACTCCTCAACTCGGCGGGCCGCGTCTCCGATCGGACTGCCGAAGCACTTCAGGCGGCCCACGCAGCTGGCATCGTCCTCGCCCCGGCGACAGCGCGCTGGTACCAGGCGGCAATACGCCCGTTCGCGGCGCTCGGCATCGACGGCGCGGCGATTGCTTCGGCGGGCGCCGACGTGCGAGGCGCCGGTGGTTCGGTGATCGAACAACGCTTCCTGGATGGCGAGTTCACGTTGTTTCTCGCTGGCCTCTGCGAGCGGGCGGGCTGGACAGCGACACTTTCGACGCCGGAACGTGCCTACCGGCGCGCGAACGAACTCCCGCCCTGGGCGGCGAATGCCCCCGAGTGGATGAAGCCAGTGACGGCTTTCGAAGGGACTTACCTCCAAAATGCTCTTTCGGTGTTGGCCGAGGCACAACCCGGCGACCCCCATATGCCCGAACTCGAAGCGTGGGCGGAACGCGTGAGCCTCTTCTCCGCTGTTTCCTTTAACGGCGATGCACTGCTCACGATTACCGCGCCGGGAGTGGACAAAGGCACGGGCCTGCGGGCGCTGTGCACGAGCCTCGGCATCGATGCGGCAGAGGCCGTTGCGATCGGGGACAGCGAGGTGGACATCCCGATGTTCGAGTTCGCCGGTGTAGCGGTTGCCATGGCGAGCGGGACGCCGGCAGCGCTGGCCGCCGCCAGCCACGTCACGCCGGCTGCCGACGATGACGGCGTAGCGGTCTACGTCGAATCGATCCTGTAGCCCCCCACCAGCGCGACCGGAGCCGCGCCCGGCAGGAAGCGGGGCGGTGAATGACCTGGGTCGCCGATGGCTGACTGCCATGTCCAAATCCGGCGCCCAGCGGCGGCTGTGGAATCGACAGTCCTGTGGTCCAACCGCCCCGCTCCGTCCCTCTCGCGGCTCAGATCACGCGGCCGGTCAGTACCCCGCCAGCCATGGCGGGGTGCGCTTTCGACCAGCACGGGACGCCCCGGCCATCACCAGCACCGATCACCGCTGACAGAACAGAGCCGCGCCCGGCAGGAAGCGGGGCGGTGAAGCCACTCCGGACGTCGATATCCGGACGCGCGGTTGATTTGCGTCTGTGCGGTGATCAGTGATGTCGATCAATGAGC
>JBATAT010000208.1:0-3256 GCA_049662005.1 Tepidiformaceae bacterium | reverse complement strand
CACGGACAGCGGGGTGCTCTGTTCGGCGAAAGCGCGAAGGTTCGGCAACTTGCCAGCATCGAAAGCGCGCCGGAGCAGGCGCCCATCCAGGCCGTCGAGAGCGACCATCAGCATTCGTCGGGACATTGCACACCTCCCCAGGCAAGCCTCATCTACGAGAGAACAACAATCCACCCATGGTTTTGCCAGGGCTGCATCCAGGTCGACACGCGGGCGTGCGACGCGGGATAGGATCTACCCGTTCGTCCCATCACCTTCACGGCGTTTTCGTCCGAAACGATTGCTCATATCCAGCGCTCCCGCGATGAATGCCGGTTCCGGGTTCAGGGCATATTCGCGGAGGCAGGCTTCGGTGAACTTGATCGCGTGCTCGTCGCCGGAAAACACGGCACGGTCAATGATGTCTTCCGGTTCGGGAAGCGTGACCGGGAGATCCACTTCATGCGGTGAATGGCTTCGTGCGTGGATTGCCGCTGCGGCCTGCCAGGCATAGCGGGCGGCCAGCTTCGTCGTCCCTGGGGATAGGTGGGGAGCCAGCATCCGGAGGGCACTCGGCGCGGTGACCGTATGAACGTAAGCGATGCTGGCCGATCCGGCGTTCTGAAGGTAGAGCCGCGCCATATTCGCCGTCAGATCAGAAATAAAAGCGGAGACGTCGTCGCCCGGCGCCGCGAGATTGATCGCCTGCTCGAATGGTGCGAAGTGGTCGAGTTGGGCAACGGCGCTGAAGATGCTGGTCGCTCGCTCGCGCATCCCGGGGGGCATGATTTCCAGGTCGACTACCGCTTCGGAGGGCGTTCGGGGAGCAACCGCCTGCAGGCTCCCCGGCATCGGCTGGTAGCGGGCTGCCCAGTACGCCAGCCCGGCGATGAGTTCGCGCTTGCGCGCCGCTGATGTTTCATCGCCGGCGAAGCTGCGGACGGCATGGGCGGTCCGGATGAGACCGTGCGTCGCGCCGGCCATGATGCCGACCGCGAGCACCGGCACCCATTCTTCAAGCACCACCTGCCACGGCGCCGAATCCAGGCGAGCGGCGAAGAAATCCTCCCAGTCGGAAACGCGAGCGAGATCACCCAGCGCAGGTCGCCAGTCGTCGGCTTTTATCTGGGCGACGTTCGGTGGTCGTTCGGCCAGCCGCGTGCGGTAGCGCACGACCCAGTCCTCGACCTCTTCGCCGCGGCCAAGCGCCGTGAGGGCCTCTGCTGCCATCGGCCCATGGTTTGAAAGCCCGTTGCTGCCAAACTCCGGCCCGCAGCCGACCAGCATCGAAAGTGCCTGTTCCATCTCGGTCATACCGGGATCGTAGCACCGTCCCCTGGACCTGGCCGCTGATTTGGCCAATGCGCGTTCGTCAGAGCCTCGCCTTGAGGGTCATGATCCTTTGGAACGACTGGTCGATACGGTCCTGGCTGATGCGACCCGCATCGACGGCACTCTTAATCGCGGTGAACGTGCGCCCCTCGAGGCCATCTTCGTAGGTGAGGTTGTTGGAAATCGAAACGATGTCGGCGCCCGCGTTGATTGCGAGTTCGACGGCAGCCTCGAACCCGTAGAAATCCCGGATGGCGCCCATCTGCATATCGTCCGTGATAACCACACCGTCGAAGCCAAGTTCGTCGCGGAGGATGCCGGTGAGCGTCGCTCTGGAGAGTGTCGCCGGGTAATCCGGGTCGAGGTTGGCGTTGAAGATGTGGGCAGTCATCACCGCATCGGCTTTGCCGCTGGCGATGACGTTCCGGAAGGGCTCAAGCTCCGTACGGCTCCAGAGGTTCGTGACATCGACGAAGCCCTTGTGCGAGTCGGCGGTCGAACTGCCGTGGCCGGGGAAGTGCTTCAGGGTGGTCAGCACTCCCGCATCGTGGTGGCCTTCGATGAACGCAAGCGCCTGGGCCGTGACGATATCCGAGTTGGCCGAAAAGCTGCGGTCGTACCGGCCGATGACCGGGTTGTCCGGGTTCACGTTCAAGTCGACAACCGGCGCGAGGTTCAGGTTTACGCCCGCATTGGCGAGGGTTTCGGCCATCGCCCGGGCTGCCTCTCGCGTGAACTGCGGGTCGTTGCGGTCGCCGAGCGATTTCGCCGAGTAGGTCGCTGGAAAGCCCCACTTCGGTGAGAGGCGAGCGACCTGGCCACCCTCTTCATCGGTGGCGATGAAAAGGGGAATCGGTGCGTATGACTGCAGTTCTGCCGTCAGCGCCTGCAATTGCGCTGGCGATTGGATGTTCCGGTCGATCACACCGTTACTCGGAGTGTCGTAGTCGAAGAGCACAAGGTTGCCGGGCGAGCCGTTACGGAGGCGATCGGCGAGCAGGTCGCCCGGGGCCACGCGGAGTCCTCGGAACCCGGCGAGGATCATCTGGCCGATCTTTGTTTCCAGCGGGGCGTCGGCGATCGTCGGGGTCGGTGGCCTTGTGGGCGATGGATCAGGAGTGGGTGACGGCTGCGGCGAGGGCGCTTTCGTTGGCAACGGACGGCCGCTGGGCGTAAATGTTGGGGGCCGGCCATCCAGGGGATCGGATTCGTCGCCGCCGCAGGCGGCGAGCACGGCGCCGGCAGCTGTCGCAATGCCAAGCCCAAGGATGTGCCTCCGCGAAACACTTCGCGATGCGCTCATCTCTCCATGATGCCCTCCGGGACGGAAGGAGAAAACGACGACGGAAAGAAGCAGGAAGCTTTAGGCCGTCACGTATTCCACGGAACTCGTCGGTTCCGGCACGGCCAGCCCGTCCTCCTTCAGCCCCTCCATGTGGAATCGGATGGCCTTCTGGATCTCTCGCTGGACAGAATTCACCGATGGCCCGGTGGCGATGCACCCCGGCAGGTCAGGAACGTAAGCCGAGTACCCGGTACCCGATTTTTCAATAACGACGGCGTATCGCATTAGCGCCCTCCGGGCCGAAGACCGGCCTGCTTCCAGATGCTCGACAGCGTTCCGGGAGCGAGCTCGCTGCCGGGCTTGCCGGCAATCGTGTCGCGCCCGGGCCGCGTAGGGTGTTTGAACTGGCGATGACTTCCACGTGTCGCATGCAGATACCACCCGTTCAACTCTATTGCCAGAATAACATCTCTGACTTTCATTCGGCAGCGCTTCGCAAGAGTTCTTCCGCCGCCTTGAGGCCGGCCTCGCCGACACCGCCGAGCATCTCGGCAAGCTCTGCCACTCGTTCGGCGCCTTCGACCATGCGAACTTCGGACCAGGTGGTTGCACCGTCGGATCGCTTGGTGACCACGAAGTGCCGGTCGCCAAAGGCTGCCA
>JBATAT010000207.1:0-22471 GCA_049662005.1 Tepidiformaceae bacterium | reverse complement strand
CCGTAGGGCACTCCGCTGGGGCAGACGGCTTCGCAGGCACGGCACTGAAGGCAGAGTTCCCAGTGATCCTGGATCGAGGTCGTCAGTTCGCTGCGACCATCGGAGATGAGCTTGGCCATGTGGATGCGCCCACGCGGCGATTCGACTTCGAGGCCGGTCACCAGGTAGGTGGGGCAGGCAGTGAGGCAGAGGCCGCAGTGAACGCAACGGCCGAGGTCTTCATCGGTTGGGGCTTCGGAAAGGAGTGGCCAGAGCGGCCCATCAGATACCACCAAGGAACCTCCCATGATTGAGCCTGCCATCAGGATCGTAGGCTGCTTTCATCTTCGTCATCAGGTCGAACGCGGGAGGCGGCGGGCCCCATGCATCGATTGTCGTTCGAAAAGCTGCCGGCATGCGCTCGATTACGACCGAGCCACCCGCCGTGCGCAGTTGCTGCCTGAGATTTGCCACGACGTCGGCGAACTCAGTTGCGGGGGGCAGGCTTGCCTGGTCCCAGGCCACACGGGCAAAGCCAATGCCGGGGCGAAGTACGGCAACCGGTGGCATGAGCGCCGAGAAAGCTTCCATCACGCTTACCACTTCCGTTGGCTGCGCCGAGATGCGGGCCGATAGCGCATCGCTTGGACGGTGGCCAGCATCGCGCGAGACGGTGTAGTCCGTCTCAGCGGCCTTGCCGACGTCATACCCGTTGACCACCCGTTGCGCAGGGACGATCGAGGGTTCGACGAGGCGAAGGAAGAGCCGCCAATCCCCCTGTTCGCCGATGACGTCCGCGATTTCGGGCCGGATGTCCGCTCGCACCAGCTTCGCGACAAGCGCCGCGCCGGTCGAAGCATTGGGCAGCCGGCAGGAAAAGTCGCGGGTTGCCGGTCGAGGGAGGACGCGAAGTGAGACCGAGGTGATGATCCCGAGGGTGCCCAGTGACCCGCACCAGGTACGCATGAGATCGTAGCCTGTGACGTTCTTAACGACGCGACCACCTGCGTTGACAAGTTCGCCGTCGGCACGGAGGACAGTCATCCCAAGGACGAGATCTCTGGGGAGCCCGTAGCGGCCGCGAAGGGGACCGCCTGAACCTACAGCGAGGACTCCGCCGATCGTTGCGCGTTCAGCGTTTGGCGGGTCGAGGGGGAGCATCTGGGCCATGCCGCCCGATCCTTCGAGAACCTGGGCCAGCGTTCCGAGGGTAACGGCGGCAGGAACGACGACCGTGAGGTCTTCGAGGGCGTGTTCGACCGGGCCACCGAGGGCATCGCTGAGATCGACGATGGCGAATGGCCCCGCCGGCGGATTGCCGAGGTCGAGATCCGTTCCACCCCCGCGAGGAACAAGCGTCAGTCCATCACGCTTTCGGACCAGCGATCGCAGGTCTTCGAGCGAGGCGGGTTTGTGGACATTTTCCGGCGTACGTCCGGCAATTTCGACGGCGTCCAGGACCTCAGACATATGCATCGGGACCCGCCGCACGAATCGCGGCTGCCTGGTGGGCCATCTCGCCGCACCCGGTGCCGGTCGGCAGGAGCTTGCAGGGGTTGAACTGCCCTTCGTTACCGAAAACGGCACGGAGGCGCTCCATGTTTTCGATGTCGAGTTCGTTGTAGAGCCAGGGCATGAACATTCGCTTTTCGGCGCCGATGCCGTGCTCGCCGCTGAGAGCGCCCCCGGCATCGACGCAGGCCTTCATGATTTCGCCACCGGCCTCGAGGACACGGGCGGTGGCGCCGGGAACGCGCTCGTCGAACAGCACGAGCGGGTGGAGGTTGCCATCGCCTGCGTGGAAGACGTTCGCGATGGGGATGCCGTAACGCTCGGAGACTTCGTTGACGACGCCCATGACTTCGACAAGCTTCGAACGGGGCACGACGCCATCAAGGATGTAGTAGTTCGGTGCGAGCCGGCCGAGGGCGGGGATAGCGCCCTTGCGGCCCTTCCAGAGCAACTCACGCTCTTTCTGGGTGCTGGCCAGACGGACCTCGACAGCGCCCCGTTCGAGGCATTCCGCGCGAACCCGGACAGCCTGCGAATCGATGACTTCAGGGAGGCCATCGAGTTCGACAAGGAGGACAGCGCCGGCGTCGGGTGGGTAGCCGCACTGGAGGCCGGCTTCGGCAGCCTGGAGTGTCAGGCGATCCATCATCTCCATGGCTGCCGGGATCATTCCTGCCGAGATGATTGCGGAGACGGTTTCGCTGGCCTGCTGCACGGTATCGAAGACCCCGAGGAGGGTGATGGTGCTGGCCGGCAGTGGGACGAGCCTGACGACGATCTTCGTCGCGATACCGAGTGTGCCTTCGCTGCCGATGAATGTTCCCCGCAGGTCGTAGCCGAATGCATCGGGGACGCGGCCACCAAGCCAGGTGACGTCGCCGGCGGCCGTGACGATTTCCATCCCGTTGACGTGGTTCTGGGTGACGCCGAGCGCGAGACAATGAGGACCCCCGGCGTTCTCGGCGACGTTGCCCCCAATCGTGCAAGCCTGCTGCGAACTTGGGTCCGGCGCATAGAAGAGGCCAAATGGTGCGGCGGCTTTGGACAGATCCAGGTTCGCCACGCCCGGTTCGACCACCGCCAGGCGGTTTTCAACGTCAATTTCCAGGATCCGGCTCATGCGGGCGGTGGCGATGACAACGCCACGCTGCGCGGGGACGCTGCCACCACTGAGGCCGGTGCCCGCCCCACGAGGCGTTACCGGTATGCCAAAGCGGTTGCAGGTGCGCACGGCCTCGGCAACCTCGTTCGCGTCAGCGGGGAGGACGACGGCGTGGGGCGTGGACTTTTCGATGGTGCCATCGAACTCGTAGACCGCGAGATCCTCCGGCCGCCAGAGAACGTTCGCTGGCCCAACGGCAGCTTCAAGCGCACGAACGAGGTCACGCCGAGTCGCCATCGGGGCCTCCTGCCAACTGGCATTCGCGGCAGAGGCCGAAGATCGCAAAGTGGTGCAGATCTGGTTCGAAACCAAAGTCCTTGCGCACGCCCTGTTCGAGGCCGGAGAGGTAGCCGTGACCGATTTCGGCGACGTGACCACAACTCGAACAGATGAGGTGGTGATGGGTTTCTTCGGGCGCCCATTCGAAGACAACATCGCCGGCGCCCATATCGGTGGAGGTCACAAGGCGCATGCGCTTGAGGACATCGAGCGTGCGGTACACGGTACTGACGTCGACGAAGGGATAGTCGTCGCGGACCTGCTCCGCGATCTGGGCGGCACTGACGTGCCCGCCAGCGTGGCGAAGTACACGGAGAATCAGGAGCCGTTGGGGGGTGAGCTTATGACCGGCCCGGCGGAGGAGCTCGGCAGTGTCGTCTTCACAGGTCATTACTGTCAGTCTACAGACAAACGGGGCAGCTGGAGGGCGCGCGACCGCGCCGCCCGTGACCGGCGGGTCATGTGCGGGGCAGATCTGCCGATTGTTACATCATGAACATAGCGGCGGACGAGGCCTGGGTGGCGGCGGCGCGAGAACGCGCGCAAAAGGGCACATGGGAGCGCGACGGCGACGCGCTTTTCGCCGAGCTGCGGGAGCAGGCCGAAGCGATGCATGCGTCCCGAGCGCAGCTTCCAGGGTGTCCCAGCTGTGTTACGCATCCGTCGATGGTGCCGTTTCCGAGGTACGAGCTCGTCTCGATGGACCCGTTTCTCTATTGCGGTGCGTGCTACGGGTTCTGGGCGATCGGGGACGCGCTCGGCAGCGGCATCGCCGACCCAGGGTTTGACCACCCGGCGCTGCGGGCGGTCCCCGCACCGCGACGATGCAAGGAGTGCATGGGCTTTCTCAAGCCGGACAACGTCTGCGCGAAATGCGGTAAGGCGCCCGGAACGTTGAACTGCCCGAGCTGCGCACAACCGATGGAGCGCTTCAGCGAGCGCGGCATCTTCCTGGACCAGTGCAGCCCATGCCGGGGAACATGGTTCGATACGGGCGAAATCGCAGAGGTATACCAACTGGTGCCCCCGCAGGGACTCGCGATGTCGATGGTCGACGAGCATGCGACGGATGAGGAACTGCCGGGCTGGTTGTTGGCAGCAGGAGCGCTGGCCAGAGCGTTCCTGCCGTTTCTACCTCTGTAGCCCGCTATTCCCGGCTTTTCGCAACCAGGCCGATTCCGATGCCCATTGCCGAACCGATCCCTATTCCAGCGACCACATTGTCCATGGCCATACCGATGGCGATGCCGATGACCATTCCGACCACCAGGCTGACTTCAAAACTCATAGTCTAGTCCTTACCAGATGCCGAGCTGCATCTTCACATCGTCGCTGGCCATGGTGCGGGGATCCCACGGGGGATTCCAGACAATCTGGACATCGACATCTTTCACGCCGGGAAGTTCGCGCATCTTGGCGTAGGCTTCGCCGCGGATGACTGGGCCGAGTGGGCAACCAGGGCTCGTGAGCGTCATCGTGACGAGCACATCACCGTTGTCCCAGGCGATGTCATAGACGAGGCCGAGTTCGACGATGCTGAGGTTGATTTCGGGGTCCATCACTTCGGCGAGCTTGGTGCGCATCTCTTCGTAGGTTGGGGCGGTTGTCGTCGTATCAGACATGTTCTTTGCCTCCTCAGGCGGTTGTGGCGGCCTCGCGGAGGCCCTGTTCGAGTACGTTCCAGCACAGCAACGCGCATTTCACGCGTACCGGGAGCTTTGCAACACCTTCCAGCGCCTCGAGGTCGCCGAGGTCGTTGTCCGGGAGTGCGCCATCGATGAGCATGGCCCGGACCTTGCCGGTTACCCGCTCGACTTCGGCCAGGGGCCGGCCCTTGACGCGTTCGGTGAGCATCGAAGCGCTCGACTGGCTAATCGAGCAGCCCTGACCCCAGAACGAGACGTCTTTCACGGAACCATCGGCGACATCGAGGTCGATGTGGATCTCATCGCCGCAGACGGGGTTGACGCCTTCGACGTGGATGGGGGCGTCGGGTAGTTCTCCGTGGTTCCGGGGCTGGCGATAGTGGTCGAGGATGAGTTCCCGGTAAAGATCGTCGAAGAGTTCGGCCATCAGGCGAAGACCTTTCGCGCGTGTTCGATGGACTCGAGGAGCACCTCGACATCGTCTTCATCGTTATACACCGAGAAGCTGGCCCGGCTGGTAGCCGGCGCGCCGAGCTTTCGCATCAGAAGCTGAGCACAGTGGTGCCCTGCGCGGATGGCGACGCCGTGGGAATCGGCGATGGTGGCCATATCGTGTGGATGAATCCCGGGCACTTCGAAGCTAACGACCCCGCCCCGCAACTCGGGATTGCGCGGGCCGTGGAAGGCGAGGCCGGGGACGGTTTCCATGCGGTCCATGGCGTAGCTGGTGAGTTGCAGTTCGTGGGCACGAACTTCGGGCATACCGAGGTCCTGGAGGTAGTCGATGGCGGCGCCGAAAGCGACAACGTCAGCGATGTTCGGGGTACCGGCTTCAAACTTGTAGGGGACGTCGGCCCAGGTCGACCCTTCTTCGCGGACGATGGCGATCATGTCGCCACCGCCAAGGAACGGCGGCATTTCGTCGAGAAGGCCGGGGCCAGCCCAGAGGACACCGACTCCGGTTGGGCCAAGCATTTTGTGGGCGGAAAAGGCGACGAAATCGGCTCCGGTCTCTTCAACGGAGAAGGGGAGGTGGGGGATGCTCTGGGCGGCATCGAGCAGGAACTTTGCTCCGTGGGCGTGGGCGATTTCGGCAAGTTCGGCGACGGGGTTGATCGTGCCGAGCACGTTCGACATGTGAACGATGCTGACCAACTTCGTTCGTTCGCCGATGAGTGCGCGGAATGAGTCCATATCGAGCGTGCCGTCGGGGTGCAAGTCGACGAATCGGAGGACTGCACCGGTTCGGTGGGCGAGGAGCTGCCAGGGAACGATGTTCGAATGGTGTTCCATCTGGGTGAGGACGATCTCATCGCCTTCGCCGATGAATGCATCACCCCAGGCATAGGCGACGAGGTTGATGGCTTCGGTCGCATTGCGGGTAAAGACGATGTCCTGTGCATTGCGGGCGCCCATGAAGCAGGCAACCTTCTTGCGGGTGTCCTCGTACTGATCGGTGGCACGCTGAGCGAGCGTATGGATGCCGCGGTGGATGTTGGCGTTGCTCGTTTCGTAATAACGCACGAGCGCATCGATGACCTGGCGCGGCTTCTGGGTTGTCGCCGCACTATCGAGGTAGACGAGCCGGTGGCCGTTCACCTGCTGCTGCAGGATCGGGAAGTCGCGGCGGATGCCTTCGATATCGAGCAATGCGGGACTTCCTTTCCGAGCCGTCGGCGTGCGGCCGCTGGCCTAGCCTTCGACCTCGACTTCGACTTCGCCCGCTTCGACGCGAGTTGGATAACTGCGGATGGGGCGAACGGCGGGAAGGGCGAGCACTTTGCCGGTCCGCACATCGAACTGGGCGCCATGGCGAGGGCACTCGATCCGGAACCCGTCCAGCTTGCCCTGGTCGAGTGGCCCACCATCGTGTGTGCAGAGGTCGTCGATGGCGTGGAAGCCCTCGCCGGTGTTGCAGAGAGCAATGGCCCTGCCACCGGCTTCGACGACACGGGCCGTGCCGACTGCGACATCTTCTACTTTGGCGACCTTGAACCAGGCCATCAGTCGAGCGCCTCTTCCAACAGGTCAATGAGCTCCTCGCGGAGCGATTCGATCGGAACCCGGCTCAGAACGGCTTCGAGGAAGGCCGTGACGAGCATCGATTCGGCTTCAGCGTAGGGAATGCCGCGTGCCTGCATGTAGAAGAGTTGCTCCTGGTCGACCGGGCCGGCGGTGGCGCCATGGCTGACGCGGATGACATCGTTGGTGAGGATCTCGAGGACCGGGTCGCTGTCAGCCTTAGCTGTCTTGCTGAGGAGCAAGTTGCGGTTTTCCTGGTTGGCATCGGCATTTTTAGCACCGAGCCCGACGCGGGTGAGGCCGTAGTAGACAGAACGAGCCCTGTCGGTGAGGGCCGACTTCACGAGTAAGTCGCTGCGTGTATCCGGGCCGATGTGGTCCTGGACGGTGTACAGGTCGGTGTGCGTGTTGCCCTTGCCGTAGCCAATCCCGAGGAGTTCGCTGGCGGTGCCACGACCGATAAGCGAGGACTCGAGGTGGGACTTTACAACGCGCCCGCTAAAGACAATGCCGAGGCTCTGGAGTTCCGCGCCATCGGATTCGGCGAGGAAACGCTGGTTTTCGAAGACCTGTGTCTCCGGTCCCCAGGTGTGCAGCGAGTAGAGGTGCACCACCGAGCCGGGGCCGGGGATGATTTCGATGACAGGAGTGGCAACCATTTCATCGTCGCCAGAGACGAACTCCTGGACGATGGTGACGCGGCTGTTGGCGCCTGTGACGATGAGCGTGTGCGGTGTTGCGAACTGCGACCCTTCGTAGGTGCGCTTGATGCGGACCGGCTCGGTGACTTCGGAGTTGGCCGGGATGTGGGCGATCACGCCGCCACGCAGAAGCGCGTAATGGAGTGCGGTGAGGCGGTTGATGCCGGGCAGCACCGCAGTGCCGAGATGCTTTTCGAGGGCCGACGCGGCATCACCCGAGGCGTTCGCGAACTCGACGACGGTTGCCTGCGAGGCATTTGCTGTGATTTCGACCCTCGCGGTTCCCGCAGTACCGAAACTCTCGGGCCGGAGGTTGCTGACATCGAGGTACTTCCAGGGCCGCTCGCGGCGAGAATCTGGCATCGCAAGCTTGTCGGCCAGGGTGGCACCCATGGTGCGAAGGCTGGCGAGCCATGGCGCGTCACCATTCGAATTGCCGAGTGCAGCGCTGAGCGGCGCCACCTTTTCGGTTTGTACGGAAGTCATCGGTACCTCGTTTCCTCGGCTCGCCGTGGGGGCGAGGCGGTGGTGTTCAGTTGTCCCAGCATCCGCCCGGACCCACCCGCCCGGGTTGGACTGCCCGCCGGGGTACGGCAGGCGCTGGTCCCAGTTCTTCGATCGCGGCTAGCCGATCGCGCCTTCCATCTGGAGTTCGAT
This sequence comes from Tepidiformaceae bacterium, assembly GCA_049662005.1. Classification (GTDB taxonomy): domain Bacteria; phylum Chloroflexota; class Dehalococcoidia; order Tepidiformales; family Tepidiformaceae; genus Amarobacter. The sequence goes on along the minus strand of JBATAT010000207.1, from coordinate 14,513 downwards.
GAGGCGGTTGAGTTCGACGGCGTACTCCATCGGGAGTTCCTTGACGATCGGCTCGACGAAGCCGTTGACGATCATCTTGGCGGCAGCCTCTTCGCTCATTCCGCGGCTCATCAGGTAGAAGAGCTGGTCCTCGCCCAGCTTGGAGACGTAGGCCTCGTGCTGGATATGGACATCGGATGCGTCGATTTCCATGGTTGGGTAGGTATCGGAACGCGACTCTTCGTCGATGAGTAGGGCGTCGCAGCGGACGTTGGCCTTCACATTCTCACAGCCTTCGTAGACCTTGAGGAGCCCACGGTAGCTGGTGCGACCGCCGTCCTTGCTCAAGGACTTGGAGATGATCGTGGAGGTGGTGTTCGAGGCGGCATGAACGATCTTGCCACCGGCATCCTGGTGCTGGCCTTCGCCAGCGAAGGCGAGCGAGAGGATCTCGCCGTGGGCGCCCGGCTCCATCAGGTAGACGCTCGGGAACTTGGTGGTGAGCTTCGAGCCGAGGTTGCCATCGACCCATTCCATCACGGCGTTTTCGTAGGCGGCTGCCCGCTTGGTCACGAGGTTGTAGACGTTGTTCGACCAGTTCTGAATGGTTGTGTAGCGAACGCGAGCGTTCTTCTTGACGATGATTTCGACGACCGCACTGTGGAGTGAGTCGCTGGAATAGGTTGGCGCGGTGCAGCCTTCAACGTAGTGAATCTGGCTGCCTTCATCGGCGATGATGAGGGTGCGCTCGAACTGCCCCATGTTTTCCGTGTTGATGCGGAAGTAGGCCTGGAGCGGGATATCGACCTTTACGCCCTTGGGAACGTAGATGAACGAGCCGCCACTCCAGACGGCGCTGTTGAGCGCTGCATAGCGGTTGTCGCCCGAGGGCACGATGGTGCCGAAGTATTCCTTGAAGATGTCTTCGTGCTCGCGGAGCGCCTGGTCGGTGCCGAGGAAGATGACACCGAGCTTCTCGAGGTCTTCGCGGATGTTGTGGTAGACGACTTCGGAATCGTACTGCGCGCCGACGCCGGCGAGATACTTCTTCTCAGCCTCGGGAATGCCGAGCTTGTCGAAGGTATTCCGGATGTACTCCGGGACATCGTCCCAGGAACGCTCATCGCGATCGGTGGCACGAACGAAGTAGTGGATGTTGTCGAAGTCGATCTCCTTGAGGAGTTCGCTGCCCCAGGCGGGGTCTTCCTTCTCGTTGAAGAGTTCGAGCGCGCGGAGACGATAGTCACGCATCCACTGGGGCTCGTTCTTCATGTCGGAAATCATGTTGACGACTTCCGCGGTGAGGCCGCGGTTCGACTTAAAGAAGGCCTCTTCCGTGTCGTGGAAGCCGAACTTCTGCTCGTAGCTATCGGTATTAATCAGCTCTGGTGCGGTGGTCATTCGTGCCTCCTCAGGCTGTGGCCGCGGCGGCGGCTTCGAATTCGTCGTAGCCAGCGGCCTCGAGGTGTTCGGCCAATTCGGGACCGCCCGATTTCACAATCCGGCCTTCGACGAGGACGTGGACGAACTGTGGCTTGATGTAGTTCAACAGGCGCTGGTAGTGAGTGATAAGGAGCAGACCCATTTCCGGGTTCATGAGCGCGTTGACGCCTTCGGAAACGGTACGAAGAGCGTCGATATCGAGGCCGGAGTCGGTTTCATCGAGGACGGCCATCGAGGGTTCGAGCATCGCCATCTGGAGCATCTCTGCGCGCTTCTTTTCGCCGCCACTGAAGCCATCGTTCACATACCGGCGGGCGAAATCCTGATCGACTTTGAGCAGATCCATCTTCTTGAAGAGGGATTCACGGAACTCGCGGATGGGGACATCGCCACCGTGCTTTGCATTCACGGCCTGGCGCATGAAGTTCACGAGGGTGACACCGGGCACCGCGACGGGGTACTGGAAGGCGAGGAAGAGGCCCATGCGGGCGCGGACATCGGGCGCGAGGGGGAGGATGTTTTCGCCCTTGAAGAGCACCTCGCCGCCGGTAACGGTGTAGCTCGGACTGCCCATGAGGACGTTCGCGAGGGTGCTCTTGCCGGAGCCGTTGGGACCCATGATGGCATGAACTTCGCCCTTCTCGATTGAGAGGGAGAGGCCTTTGAGGATCTCTTTTTCGCCGATATTGGCACGGAGGTCGCGGATCTCCAGAAGTTTAGCCATGGTTGGGAGTTCTCCTTATCGAACTTCGATGATTTGTGGCTGGGCGGGCGCTGACCGCACCAGGTATTCGCAGCAGGCAGCTCCATCGACGATACGATTGAGCTGTTCGACGTCGTGGCCGAGGAGGAGCTCGATCGCCTTGCGGTCGGATTCGCAGGGGAGCTTCGAGATTTCGGCCGCCTTGTGGTACGGGCAGTGGCCGTTGATGAGATGGATGCCATCGGATTCGGCATGCCAGGCCTCGAGAATGCCCTCCTCGCGGAGGCTCGTGGTCACCTGGGCAACGAGTTCTGTTTCGCTTAGGCCCAGAACTGCGTGGCGGTGCTTCGACGCGACCGATTCGGCGACACTCGCCATCACACCCGCGATGACGTCCTCGCGTTCGCCGAGGCCTTTGAGCATCCGCTCCATGAGGTCGGCGTAGGCGGGTGGGACGGTCTGGGTGGCCTTTTCGGTGGGCGAGTAGACGTGGTAGGGACGGCCGGTGGCCTGCCTTACCGCCCTGACATCGACCAGCCCATCTGCCCGGAGGTTATCCAGGTGGCGCCGAACCGCAGCTGTCGTGATCGACAGCTCTGCCGCAAGGTCTTCGACCCGGGCGTCGCGCCGTTCGACGATAAGCTGGAGGATGCGTTCGCGTGTCGGTTGCACAGGTACAGTGTACGCGGCGCGATGGACTTTTTCTACTTTCTTGTTTTAAAAGTCCCTATGGGCCTATTGGGGCGACAAATCCGAACTTTGATGTTGCCTATGGGGTGCGCGAGGTCAGTGGCGGGGATCGGTGATCGGGTTACCGACGGGCGCGAAATCGGAGGAGACGGCGACATCCTGGGGGGTTACTACCGAAGGTTCGCGGCGAATTGCGCGACCGAACTCGGCGCCCAGGAGGAGGATGGACGCGTTCACGAACATCCAGATGAGGAAGGCGAGAGCGGTACCGAACCCGGCGTAGATGGCGGTATCGCGTGAGAAGTTGGTGTAGGTGATGAATGTCGCGATGAGGTTTTTGGTGACTTCGAAGAGGAGAGTTGCGAAGAGCGCGCCGCCGATGGCTTCGCGCCACGGAGGGCGGTAGGTGGGAACGTACTTGTAGAGCAGGAAGAACATGGAGAACGAAACCAGCGCCGGGAGTACATAGCCGGCGATCTGAAGCGCCAGGCTGGTATCGATGACGAACGGCCCGATCTCGTCGAAATGTTCAAGGACGATACGGGCGGCTGCGGTCAGGCCGACCGAAAGCGCGATAAGCAGACCGATCGTTGGAATGAGCGCGATATCGATGAGTTTGCCGTGCCAATACGGCTGGCCCTTGCGCAGGTGGGTCGCAGCGTTCAGCCCTTTGCGGACGGCCCCAAAAATGCCGCTGGAGGACCAGATTAGGAAGAGGAAGCCGAGGCCGATACTCGCGGGACTGACCTGCCTGGTTCGGCGAATGATTTCATCCACGCTATCGCGCACACTATCGGTTTCGCGAAGCGGGACCTGGTCGAAAACCCATTCGACAATCCGGTCTCGATCGACGACGAGGCCGAAGATAGAGAGCGTGATGAGGCTGAGCGGGATGATGGAAAAGATGGCGTAGTAAGCGATGGCGGCCGCGTACGTCGAACATCCATCCTCGATGTAGAGCTGGATCGTTTTCACGATGACCTCGAACGGGCGGCGGATCGGCCACGGGATGATGCGCCAGGAGGCAGAGGCAGCCCTACGCATCGGTTGAGCCTCGACTCGCTGCAGTCATCGAACAATCCACGCGTACATACTCGTTCAGGCCCCGGCTCAAGACAAAGGCGCACGGGTTATGTTGCACCGGGCCCGGGAGAATCACCGACAACAAGATCCCGGATCGCGGCATCCCAGGCGGAGGCGACATGCGGCCATGCGAACCGCTGAGCAGACGAGCGCAGGTGTTCCGCAGGTGGCAGGGGAGCAACGAGAAGCGACTCGAGTTTCGCGTAAAGGTCGGCTTCGTCTTCCCAGAGGAGTTGGCTGTGGAACGGTTTCGGCACAAGCGCCGGGTAGTTGTAGCGGTTGGGGACGCAGGGGATGCATCCGGCAGCCATCGCTTCGACCATGCCGACGCCGAAGAATTCGTGCCGGGTTGTGCTGACGACGATGTCGCTGCGCTGGAGGAGCCGGGCGTAGTCCTGTTTCGAAGGCGCGAAACCGAAGTGGACAATCTCGTTCGAGAACTGTTCGGGCAGGTTCGTGATCGCCGGGTTCGGGTTGTCGCCGGGTTCCCCTGCAACGATGAGACGGAAGGGTACACCGCGGTCGCGGAGGTGGTGGAGGGTGCGGGCGAAAAGCTCTGGGGCCTTGTCGAACTCCCAGCGGTGGTTCCAGAGGATGGTGCGTCCATCACCCCGCGACCCCGTCTCCCAAGCTTGGGCGAGGGGGAGCACAAGCGCCGCCTCGGGTGTCGGCAGCCAATTGAAATCGACGCCAACCGGGAGAACGGAACTCTTGGCGCGAACCGCGGCGACGCCTTCTGCGGTGAGCCAGTTGTTCGGCTGGGCGAGAAGCGTTCCGAGCGCGTTGAGGAAGTCATGGCGGTGGAAGTCTGAGTTGAAAGCGACCGCATCGGCACTGAGGGCGGTGAGATAGTTAATCTGGCCGAACCATGAGTTGAACTTCGTGCCTTTCAGGCGCGGGTAGGTCATCTGGTTTTCGTGGAAGTAGGCGAGGATCGGGGTGCGTTCGAAGCGCGGCCGCGTGAGCGCGAGGAACGCCGGCAGGTCGAGCATGTCGCTAGCGATGAGAAAGTCGAAATTGCCAGGAAGGTCGCGCGCCAGCGGGGCGAGTTCCTGCGCACCCCTGCGCATCCGGCGGCGCCACTCGCCCTCGGGCAGTGTGAGCAACTCGATTTCGTGCGTTGAATGACGGGCGAGGCCATCGAGGAAGGCGCGGTGGCTTCCTCCATAAAAGGGTTCGACGAAGAGTCCTTTAGGCATGTGGACGATGCGAACCCGGCTGCTATTCGAAGATGGGGCGGAGGGCTGGTGAGAGGAACACGCCGCCGGGATCCATCTCGCGCCGGATGCGCAGGAAGTTCTCCCACTCGGGGTATTCGCGTTCGAAGAACGCACGGTCGCGCCAGTGGATCTTGCCCCAGTGGGGGCGGCCGCGGTGCGCGATGAAAATCTCTTCGACCTCGCGAAAGTACGGTTCGTACGGGCGGCGTGCATCCTGGTGGACGGAAATGGTCACGGTCTCGCGATTGTGCGCTGTACTGATCATGGCATCGTCCGCGGCGAGGGTTCGATATTCGAGCGGCCAGACCCACTCGGGGAACTTCGCCCGCATGCAATCGCGAACTTCTTCGAAGCATTCGCGGCCCTCTTCCGCGGGTACCGAATACTCCATCTCGTTGAACTTGTTGTTCCGGATCGAGGGGAAAATCGCATGGCTCCAGCCGATGCGCTCTCCGGGGCCGTCCATCGGCGCCGGCAGTTCCTCAACGGGGGCATCGGGAACCGGATTTAGTGATTTGCATTCGGCAGTGTCGGTGGGCGGGTACCAGAAGAACTCGAAGTGGTCGTTGTTGGCGATGAGCGCATCGAGTTGGGCGAGGCATTCGTTCCCCGGGATTCGCCAGACGCGCTCGCGGAAGGCGTAGCGTGGCAGGCACGCTATCGTCACCTGTCTGGTGACTCCGAGGAGGCCGAGGGAAACCCGGGCCGCGCGCAAGATCTCTGGGTCGGCGCCATCGGTGTCGAAGATCTCGCCGGCTGCGGTGACGAGGCGCATGCCGACGACCTTGCTTGGGATGTTCCCATAGGAAACCCCGGTGCCGTGCGTGCCGGTCCCGATCGCACCGGCGACCGATTGGACATCGATATCACCCTGGTTGAACAGGCCGAGGCCCGCTTCCCAGAGCAGATGGGTGGCGATGTTGAGCTTGGTGCCGCCCCAGAGCGTCGCCGTGTTCTTCGCTGGATCGGTCTGTACGAGGCCCGCCATCTCATCGAGCGAGATGATGACGCCGTCCGTTGCAACGATGGGTGTGAACGAATGGGCCGAGCCAACTACTCGAACCGAAAGTCCGTCGGCGTTGGCGCGCTTTATCGACGCGCGAAGTTCAGCCTCGGAGGCGGGCCGTTCGATGCGAACGGGGTTGGCGGTGACTCCTCCGGACCAGTTTGTCCAGCTTTCAGGCATCGGTGCATATCCGGAAACCAGAGGCTCGGCATGGAACGGCTCGAATCACATGTGGCCCAGTTCGGCGAGCTTGAAGAGGGCATCTTCGAACTCCGTATCGTCCGGGTTGATGGCCTTGTACTGGCTGACGCAGTGGCCGCCGTACTTTTCGACGAGATACCAGTCGTCGTCGATGATCCAGTCGGGGTAGGGCTGTACGCGAGGGTCCTTATCAAACATGCCGTCGACCCATTCCGAGAGCCCGTGCATATGGACCACGCGCTCGACGTGGGCGAGGCCGCTGGCGGACCAGACAAAGACACCGTGCCCGGCCGCCTTCAGTTTGCGCATCGCGTCCTGCGCGCCGGGGCGGAGCGCGTTGGTGTGCTGGTCGATGTAGACCAGGGTGTGATCGACGTCGAAGAAGATGTTCAAGCGCCCTCCGAGAGTCTCCGCCCTATCCACTATAGCGAAGCACGGGCGGGCGAGTTGTTCACGAAGACGGGCACATCGAGCCAGCGCACGGTTGGCGCGACGCCATAAAGTTCCGCGAGGCGGGCGAGGTGGGCGGCATCGTGGGTGGCTTCGGCGGCTTCGCGAGAACTCCAGAGGTAGAGGCCACCGTTTTCGCGAGCCGCATCGTCGTACCAGTAGGCTTTGCTCACGAGGCCAGGGAGGTTCTCGTATTTCGGGGCGGTCGAGCGGTTGATCGCCTCGAAGCGAGGGCGGTCGTAAGCCCCGTTGCCGTGGCTGAAGGTGACGATGGTTGCGAGGATGGCGGTCGGCGGCTGCTGGGCACTCATGGTCGATCCCCCTGCAGAAAGCCGCTAGGCCTCGGCGACGTCGAGGCCCCAGACGGGGCGGAAGCGCCAGGTGCGGATTCCCTTGACCGGGACCTTGTGCTTTTTGATCAGGTCCCTGGTTTCGGGAACCATGCCGGCGGGAACGTACACGTAGAAGTCGCCGAGTTTGGATTTGGGAAGCCAATCATTCAACGCGGTTTCGTCGGTAAGCGTATCGGGCATTTCGACATCGGCCATGATTTGCAACCACTGGCCGGGGCGGCGGACCACGACGATATCGGGGAAGAGGTCCGGGCTGTCAACCGGGCTGACGGAGATTTTCGGCTTCGGGACGTTGACGAGGGTCTCGAAATCTTCGCCTTCGGGGCCGGGAAACGGGAACTTGACCTTCGCGATCTCGGCCACTGCACCCTGATGACGCAACTCCGTGAGGTACCTGGCTGTCACGATCGTTCCTCCGGACGGGCTGATGTTCAGATTCTACGAACGGGACGGGGTTTGGTCGAACGCATGGGGCACCAGGGCACGGGGATGGCGTTTCGGCGGCAGCAACGGCACTGAAAAGGCCCCGAAACTGGTTGCTCCGGGGCCTCGTACTGCTTGGTGGAGGGGAATTATGGGTTCGCGCGGTAGAAAGGGACGTCCCGGTTCTTCGTGGCCCAGAAGATCTTGTGGATCTCTTCAACGGCGCCCATGAGGGCTTCGCCGTTCGCCGGGTCCTGTTCGGTCTTGTTCTTGGAGGCGAGCTTGGCGGCCTTCCAGAAGGTGTCGTGAAGGTTCGGATACTTCTCGAGGTGTTCCGGCTTGAAGTAATCGTGCCAGAGGATGTCGAGTTCGCGCTTTACGATTTCGGCCTGGCTTTCCTTGATGCCAATGAAGCGAGTCCGGCTGTTAATGGTCGCGAGATCCGAAGCGTCGCCGAGGGCGGCGATCTTCTTCTCCATTGACAGGACGGCTTCGGCAGCGATGCGGGCAGAAGCCGGATCGTAGACGCCGCACGGGCCATCGCAATGGGCATGGGCGACCGAAGACGGCCGGAAAAGGCGGGTGATGAGATTCATCGATTGGTACCTCCGGTAAAGTTGAGCGGGGTAAAGCGTGCCACTTTCGGCGAAGGCGTGCCAGTGGAATCTGGAAGCCCCGGGTAAATCGGCCGTGATTGCAATGAGAATGCGAGACGTTATCCGCTCCGGTAGAGTTCCGGCCATGCCAACGTTGTTCGAAGAAGTAGTTGAAGATCTCGCTGAGGAGCACGGAGCACTCGACCGGGTCCTGGAGCAGCTGACGCCCCACCAGTACGACCTGCCCACCCACGCTCCGGGGTGGGCGGTGCGAGATCAGATCGCACACCTCGCGCAGTTAGATGAGGTCGCGACGCTGGCGATTCGGAATCCGGATGCGTTCCGTAGTTCGATCGGACAGCCAGCGACGGCTGAGCCCGGCTACCTGGCGAAGGGCCGAGCGATGGAGCCTTCGGAATTGCTCGCCTGGTGGCGGCTGGCCTCGTCGGGGCTGGTGGCTGCGGCGCGAACGCTCCAGCCTTCAGCGCGGATGCCCTGGTACGGACCTGAGATGTCCGGCGTCTCGTTTATCACCGCGAGGCTGATGGAAGCGTGGTCACACGGCCTGGACGTTGTCGATGTTGTTGGTATCGAACGGCCTGACAGTGACCGGCTGCGACACGTCGCGTTCCTCGGGGTACGAACGCGCCCGTTTAGTTATGTGAACAGAAAAATGGAACCATCGAGGGTGCCGGTGCGGGTTTCGCTGACAGCGCCTTCGGGTGCGATCTGGGAATTAGGCGAAGAGAGCGATGAGAATGTTGTGGCCGGGCCAGCCACCGACTTCTGCCGGGTCGTGACTCAACGCCGGCACGTCGCGGACACGAGGCTCGAAATTCGCGGAGCCGCGGCGGAGGAGTGGATGGGAATCGCCCAGGCATTCGCGGGACCACCGGGGCGGGGGCGAGAGCCGGGAGAGTTCGCGACGGAGGCGACGGGATGAGCGAGCTCGTTCACCTCACCATCGAAGATGGCCTTGCGACGATCACGCTGGATTCGCCCGCGAATCGCAACGCGCTCTCGCGCCAGTTGACCACCGAACTGGCGACCCAGTTCGATCGCGCAATCGCAGATTCCAACGCCCGGATCATCCTGCTAACCGCGACTGGACCGGTGTTCTGTTCGGGTGCAGACCTGAAAGAACAACGTGAAGCGAATGAGACTGGAGGGAAGACGGGTCCGGCGGCGCTCGCACCGATTCTTGAGGCGATGTGGAATGCGCCGAAGCCGGTGGTTGGTCGGATCAATGGGGCCGCACGAGCGGGTGGGATGGGGCTCGTCGGCGCGTGCGACATCGCGATTGGGGTGGAATCGGCATCGTTTGCGGTGAATGAGGTTCGCATCGGCGTCATCCCCGCAATCATCTCGGTGATCCTGTTGCGCAAACTTGCCGACCGCGATGCGATGGAGATCTTCCTGACGGGCGAGGTGTTCAACGGCACCCGCGCGTCCGCGATGGGGCTGCTTAACTCGGCGGTGCATTCTGACAAATTGGATTCTGAGACCGAACGATACATCGCGATGCTGAAGCTCGGGGCGCCGAGCGCGCTTGGCGGTGCAAAGCGGCTCGTGCGTGAGGCTGGGGCGCTGGCGATGCGTGAGGGCTTCGATGCGATGGCCGAACTTTCCGCAACGTATTTCGCATCGGCTGAAGCGCTTGAGGGGATGACGGCCTTCGCCGAGAAGCGTCCGCCAGCCTGGGCAAAATAGGGCAACCTAGGGAAACTGGCCGCGGGCTGCTACGATCGATGGGCAACCCCAAATCAAGAGTGAGGTACCCAAATGTCTGAAACTGCGACCCTCAAAGTCGGCGACGATGCTCCCGATTTCGAACTTCCTGCGAGCCCGACCGGCGACAAGTTCAAGCTCAGCGACCACCGCGGAAAAAACGCTGTAGTGATCAACTTCGTGCCAGCGGCCTTTTCTGGCCCGTGCAGCACGCAGCTGCCGCTGATCGAGAAGAAGAAAGCCGAGTTCGCAGCACAGGATGCTCTTCCTGTTGTGATCTCCAGCGACGGAGTGTGGGCGCTGGATGCCTGGAAGAAGCAGCTTGGCGTCGACTTCCCGGTGCTCAGCGACTTCATGCCGCAGGGCGAGACTGCCCGGAAATACGGTGTGCTCATCGAGCCACGGGGCATCGCGAACCGAGTCGTTGTCGTGGTCGACAAGCACGGCAAGGTGGCGTGGGTGCAGAACGTCGAGAAGATCACCGATATCCCGGACTACGACCCTGTGATGGCCTGTTCGAAGGACTAACCTCAAGAACCACGACCAAACGAGAGGGCCCGCCAAATGGCGGGCCTTTCGCGTGTCTGCCGGTGGGTGGACGGCTACTTGAAGGTGATGACTGATCGGTTGACTTCGCCACCCTTGAGGGCGTCGTAGGCTTCGTTGATCTGGCCGAGTTCGTAGGTGCGGGTGATGAGTTCGTCGATCTTGAGGCGCTTCTGGCGGTAGAGCTCCATCAGCCAGGGCATGTCGTAGGTCTGGCGGGTGGAACCGTAATAGCTGCCGACGATGCCCTTTTCGCCAAGGAACGCCATGCCGGCGTTGGGAATCGTGAGTTGTTCCGCGAGCGGAAGCATGCCGACGATGACGGCCTGGCCACCGCGCCGCGCCATTTCGAAGGCCTGCGAGGCGGTTTTCATGAGGCCGATGGCTTCGAACGCGTAGTCGACTCCGCCGCCGGTGAGAGCGGTGACCTGGGCGACGGCATCGCCACCGGAGGCATCGACAACGTCGGTGGCGCCGAATTCCTTCGCAGCGGCGAGCTTCGATTCGAGCATATCGACGGCGATGATGCGCGAGGCACCAGCGAGCTTCGCGCCCTGGATAATGTTGAGCCCGACGCCGCCGCAGCCGATGACGGCGACGGTCTGGCCGACCTGGAGCTTCACCGTGTTGGTGACAGCGCCGACGCCGGTCATGACGCTGCAGCCGACCAGCGAGGCGACTTCCATCGGCACGCCGTCCGGCACTTTCACGCAGGCCTTGTTGCTGACGAGCTGGTATTCGGCGAACGCGCCCATGCCGGCAAACTGCATGATCGGCTGACCGTTGAGCTTGATGCGGCCCATGCGGTTCAGCGACTGGCCGTTCGAGCAGAGGTTCGGGCGGCCGGTGGTGCAGCGGTCGCAGTTGCCACAGGACTGAACGAAGGCGACGACGACACGGTCTCCGGCCTTCACGTTCGTGACTCCGGCGCCGACTTTTTCGACGACTCCGGCCGATTCGTGGCCGAGAACGACTGGCATTGGATACATCCACTTGCCTTCCATGAAGTGGAGGTCGGAATGGCAGACGCCAGTGGCACTGGTCTTGATCAGGACTTCGTTGGCCTGGGGTTCATCGACTTCGATGTCTTCGATGACGAGAGGCTGGTTCGGGGCGTAGAGGACAGCGGCTTTCATTGGGTGGGGCTCCTCCTTGGTTGAAGCACAGGGATTCTTTCCGTTCGGTAGGCGAACGTCAAACGCGAAGCCGAATCGAGTTCATCCTGAGGGGATGCCACGTCAGAACGGGAGGCGCAGCGGTCCGACTCGGACGGTGAACTTCGAGGCCTTCGTGGGGTTCGCTTCGGCCCAGCGTTCGAAGCGGCGTACGAGGAGGAAAGCGATAGTCACCATGCCGGCGCCGGCGACCATATCGAAAAAGTAGTGGTTGCCAGTGACGACGATGGCCCACCACATGAGCCCGCCGAAGGCGACCGCCGCCGTACGCAAAAGCCAGTTCTTCCAGCACCACCAGACGCCGGCAACGGCTAGCGCTATCCAGCCGAAGTGGTAGGAAGGCACGGCGGCGTACCAGTTCGCCATCGGGCCTGGCTTGCTACGGATTGATTCCGGGATGGTGTCGAAGATGCCAAGCGGATAGCCCGCGCTGCCCATGAGCCGCGGTGGCGTGACCGGGAACAACAGGTAAATCGGAACGGCCAGGAAGCCGGAGAGGATGATCGTGTTGCGAATCATCCGGTGTTTGCGTGAATCGGCGAGGAAGAAGAGGAAGCCGAGGCCGACGAGTAAGGGCATGTGGAGATTGAGGTAGGTGAAGTTCGCGAGCGAAGTCAGCCGATCATTGTTGATGGCGGCCTGTTGCCATGCTGGTTCCTGGAAGATGTGGAGCGACTGTTCGAGGTTGATGATGCGAAAGGCGTTTCGGGTGGCCAATCCGAGGCGGTCGGTCGGGAGGCCGCGGAGGAGGAAATAGACGAAGAAGAGCGCAAGGACGAACACCATGTCGATTGCATAGAACAGCGCTGCCCGCAGCGGCGTGACCAGCCACCTGGGCCTTTGGCGAGCAACAGGAACAGCGAGACTCGTCATGTGCATCCCTTTCGAAGCGCAAAATCGATCCTACGGTCGGCACTTGCATACGAACCACAGTGAGGAACGGCTTCCCCTGCTTCGTGGTGTGATTTGTCACAGGTTTGACATTCCTGACGCGCAGCGGCAATGAAAACGGAATCCGATGCAGAGACCGGGAGGCTTCAGTAGACTGCCGCTTCACCTGTGGGAGGGAAGCGAATTGGATATCAACGGCGGGGTTGTCATTGTCACCGGGTCGGCGACGGGCGTTGGGGCCGCAGCTGTGAAGCTGTTGGCGGGGAAGGGCTGCAACGTCGTCATCAACTACACGAAGAGCGAGGTGGAGGCTCGTGAGACGCAGGCGGCCTGCGAGGCACAGGGCGTTGAGACGCTGTTGTGCCAGGCGGATGTCTCGGAGGATGCGGACTGCCGGCGAATGGCGAACGCAGCGACTGCGAAGTGGGGCCGGATCGACGGACTGATTAACAACGCGGGCACAACCCACTTCGTGCAGCATTCGAACCTGGAAGGCCTGACCGCCGACGATTTCCACCGCATTTACGGCGTTAATGTGGTGGGGCCTTACCAGATGACGAGGGCGGTGGCGCAGCAGATGAAGAAGCAGGGACACGGTGCAATCGTGAACATCTCTTCGATTGCAGGAGTTATGGGGGTGGGAAGTTCGATCGCGTATTCGGCCTCGAAAGGTGCGCTGAACACGATGACGCTCTCGCTGGCGCGAGCACTTGGGCCTGAAATCCGGGTCAACACGATCTGTCCGGGGTTTATCCAGGGGCGGTGGCTACGGGGTGGAATGGGCGACGACGCCTACGACGCGGCCGTGGCAGCCCAGGAACGAAACACACCCTTGCGCAAAGCGGGGACGCCCGAGGACATGGCGCAGGCGGCCGTCTGGTTCATCGAAGGAGCGGACCTGATCACCGGTGAGATCTTGATTGTGGATGCTGGCTCGCACCTCGGGGGCGCGCCACTCAAGGCTCGATAGCAACCATGGGAGGGTGGCTCGTTCCACGGTACGTCTTGCCCCTTGTCCTTGGGGTTGGGGGCCTCGTGGTGGCGGGCGGCGCGCTCGGAACGCGGGACATGGCCACAGCGCTGGTCGAGTTCGAAAACGGGAATTTCGACGCGTGGGCGAACCCTTCCTACGCTCCGGGTTGGAACCTGCAGGCAGGGTCTCTCTTCGAGGAGACGACGATAGTCATCGCCGGTTCGGCGGCGCGAATCGACGCCGCGGGCCTCGCAACGATTGCTCACGATGCGGTGGAGGTATCGGATGGCGATGCAGTCACCGTGACCGTGCAAGCAAGCAGTCCGGATGAAATGACGGGCAATGTCCGGTTGGTGTTCTACTCAGACCAAGGAGAAGTTGGCCATGTGGAAGGGGGCTCGCGCCGCCTCGACCCGGCCTTCGGGCTGCTGACCGCTTCCGCGACGGTGCCGCAAGGAGCGAGCTACCTGGTGGTGGAGTTGCAGGCGCTGGGTTCCGGAACGGTTGTTTTTGACGAGGCGACGCTCAACGTGACGCACGCCGAGCCTTCGCCAACCCCCACTCGTGCGGACACGGCGACTCCAACGCCGACTTCGACCACGGAGCCGACTCTCGATGCGACCAGCCCGTCCCCAACCAGTCCACCCGGCGGGAGCGCCTCCCCAACGGCAGCGCGGACGAAGGTGCCGACGAAGACCCCAACTCAGGTACGGTCGGCGACGGCAACAAAACCTGCTACTGCAACGAAAACATCGAAGGCAGCGACCGCGACGAAGACGCCGACTGCATTCCAAATGAAGGGCACGCCGACGCCACCGCTCGCAACTTCGACACCCACGATCGCGGCCGGTTCGGGATTCGGGGGAATGCTGGCGAACGGTGATTTCGAGATCGTGCGCGAGGGGAAGCCTGCGCACTGGGACAAGTATGGCGGGACGATGCTTGCGACCGGGGAATCGGCTCGCGGCACGTATGCGGCCTGCCTGGAATCTGAGACGGCGTCAACGAAATGGCTCTACCAGGTGACTGGTGTGATTGCAGGGACGTGGTATC